>JBDSVV010000001.1:0-3080 GCA_039927035.1 Ornithinibacter sp.
GTTCCTCGGGGGCACCCGCCGCGACGTCACCGCGCTCATCCGCGGCACCGAGGGCGCCATCGCCAAGGACGGTGCCGAGGCCGTGTATGCCGTGGGCCTGGCGGACGGCCGCGGCATTGCCCTCAAGGTTGCCGACGGAGGTCAACGCGCCCGCCCGGTCATCCTCGCGGCGGTGATGCGTCACCTGGGGGTCGACTCCTCGGCATACGGCGTGTTGGAGGACGCGCCGATCCTCGGGCACGGCGAGCCGATCGGCGCCGTCGTCGCGGTCGGGATCTGAGCAGCGGCGATGCGGGCGGTGCTCCAGCGGGTGAGCCGCGCGGCCGTCACCGTCGAGGGGGAGGTCGTCGGCCGGATCGACCGCCCCGGGCTCGTGGCCCTCGTGGGCGTGACGCACGACGACGGCCCGGAGCAGGTGTCGACCTTGGCCCGCAAGATCGCCGAGCTGAGGATCCTGCACGGTGAGCGCTCGGTCACCGACGAGCAGGCACCCGTGCTCGTCGTCAGCCAGTTCACCCTCCACGCCAACACCCGCAAGGGCAGGCGCCCGTCGTGGAACGCGGCAGCCCCGGGGGAGGTGGCCGAGCCCGTCGTGGAGCAGGTCGTCGCGGCACTGCGGGCCCGAGGTGTCGAGGTCGCCACCGGCCGTTTCGGGGAGCACATGGACATCGAGATGCTCGCCGACGGACCGGTGACGATCGTCCTCGACGTCTGACACCTACGCTGTCCCCATGCAGATTCTCGGGCAGGCCCAGACCGCCATCGTGCTCCTGCTCTCCTTCGTCGCCATCGGCGTGGAGGCCTTCGCCGTGTTCGACTGCGTTCGCCGCCGCCCCGACGCCTTCGTGGCCGCGGGCAAACGCACCAAGCAGTTCTGGCTGCTCGTGACCGGCGGAGCCCTCCTGCTGGGTTTCGTCTCGCTCGGGGGCCTCGGCTTCCTGGCCATCGTCTCGGTCATCGCGGCGGGGGTCTACCTCGCCGACGTCAAGCCCGCCCTCGACCAGGTCACGGGCCGGGGCGGCAACAGCAACCAGGGGCCCTACGGCCCGTGGTGAGGCGCGACGTCCGCCCACCCGACCGTGAGCTCGCCCAACCTCCAGCGAGAGGGGCCGCCCTGAACCGACCAGCCGGCCTCGCGCATCCCGGTCGCCGTCGCGATGAAGCGCTGACGCACCCCGTAGGACGCATGGGGTGACTGGCGTGCCCAGAGGTCGTCCAGCGCCGCGAGGAACGCGTGGATGGGCTCGCCGGGCACGTTGCGGTGGATCAGCGCCTTGGGGAGCCGCTCGGCGACGGTGCCAAGCCGGTCCAGGCCGCGAAGCCGCCAGCTCAGGGTGAGGCTGGTCGGCCCCTCGGGCGTCACCGAGACCCAGCTCGCGAGTCGCCCCAGCTCGTCGCAGGTGCCGTCGACGAGCAACCCGTCCGGGGCGAGGCGAGCCCGGGTCGTCGCCCAGGCCCGGGTCACCTCCTCCTCGGGATACTGCCGCAGCACGTTGAACGCGCGGACGATCACCGGCCTGGCACCGCCCGCCAGCGGCACCTCGAAACCCCCGAGCGCGAACGCCAGCCCCTCGCGCTCGAGCCCCTTCCCGGCCGCCACGCGTGCGGGGTCGATCTCGATCCCCACCACCTGCACGTCGTCGCGGACCCGTCGAAGCCGGTCGTGCAGCTCGACCGCGGTGACGGGGGAGGCGCCGTAGCCGAGGTCCACGACGACCGGACGCTCACCGGCATACCGGCGGATCCGCCAGCCCTGCGGCCCGGCCAGCCAACGGTCGCACCGCCGGAGCCGGTTCGGGTTGGTCGTGCCGCGGGTGATGACCCCGACCGGTCGCTGGTGCGCCACGTCGCTCAGCCTAGGCCGCCTACGCTGGGGCGATGAGGGGTTGGTGGCGGGTTCGGGGCATGGAGCGGCAGGTCAGCCGCTCGATGGTCGCGCTCGTCGTGTCCCTCGCGGCGCTGGTCGTGCTCGGCCTGTCCTCGTGGGTGCCCGCCGCGATATCGAACGACATCGGCGTGCAGGACGTCGAGCCGGGGCTCTTCCAGGTCGCCCAGAATGCGCGGGGCGTGCAGTCCCTGGGGGAAGGGCTCTCGGTCTCCCTCTACGACAGGGGGTTCCGTCTCGCGCGCGGCACGACAGTACTGGCCGACACGGTCACCGGAGGCTCGCCGGTGATCGCGGTGATGGGGCGGGTCGGTGAGGTCGACGGCCAGCAGCAGGAGCACGTGCAAGCCTCGCTCAACCAGACCCGTATCGACGCCGTGACCCGGACCGAGAACGCCGTGACGTATGCCGGTGTCGTCCACGACGACGTGACGAGCAGCCCGCTGCGATTGAGGTTCACGACGAGCAGCGGGCGCGTGCACATGTCGGTGACCGTGGAGGGGGCGAGCGCGCTGTACGTCAACCTCGACGCTCGCCCCGGGACGAGGGGGATCGCGCCGGCGCTCCCGGAGCGCAACCTCCGAAAGCGGGCCTGGTGGGTGGACCCGAGCGTGGTCCAGCAGCCGACGTTCACCTGGCTGCTGGGCACCGATGTCTACATGGCTCCGGTGCGCGTGCCGCGGGCCGTCGACCTGCGACAGGACGGAAGGATCGTGCTCCACGTGTGGTCCTCGAGCGCGGTCGTCACCGTGACCGACACCCCGAGAGTCCCCGTGACACACTTCAGGACATGACAGGGGACGCCGTGCCGGCGCGACTCGATCGGGTGGCGATGGTGACGGTGCACACCTCGCCGCTGGCCCAACCCGGCACCGGTGACGCGGGCGGCATGAACGTCTACGTGCTCGAGGTTTCCCGCCAGCTCGCGCGCCGCGGAGTCGAGGTCGACCTGTTCACGCGCAAGACCAGCGCCTCGCAGCCCGAGGTCGTCGAGGTGGAGCCGGGTGTCGTCGTGCGTCACGTGGCGGCGGGCCCCTATGAGGGGCTCTCGAAGGAGGACCTCCCCGGCCAGCTCTGCGCCTTCGCTGCCGGGATGATGCGCGTGGCGGCGCACGCACCGCCCGGCTACTACGACCTGGTGCACAGTCACTACTGGCTCTCCGGCCAGGTCGGGTGGCTCGCCGCCGACCGGTGG
>JBDSVV010000002.1:0-3361 GCA_039927035.1 Ornithinibacter sp.
TCTCACGACTGCCACGTGCCGCAGCGCCTGGGCGAGGTCGCCGCGCAGCACGGCGAGGTCACCGGCCCCGACGGGGCGTTGCTGCTCGAGGTGCTCGACGCGAGCAGTGAGCCTGGCGGTGCGGCGCGAGAGCAGCACCAGGGCACACAGGGAGGCGAGGACCACCGCCAACGGCAGCGCGAGCAGCGCGGCCTCCCCTGCGTTCAGTTCCAGCACGTGTCACAGGCTAGGCGGAGCGAGCGCCGTGCGCGCCGGCATCCCACAGCAGTTAGCGTTGAGCACCTATGGACCTCTCCACCGCGGCAGTCGTCTTCGCCCTGATCTTTGTCGTCGAGCTGCCCGACAAGACCTTCATCGCCACCCTCGTCATGTCGACCCGCTTCCGGCCGATGCTCGTCTGGATCGGGGTGAGCCTCGCCTTCCTCGTGCAGACCGCTGTCGCCGTGATCGCCGGCGGGCTGCTCTCGCGCCTCCCCCGAACCCCCGTGGAGGTCTTCGCCGGGGTGATGTTTCTCATCGGCGGCGTCATCCTGCTCGGCGGTGCCGGGGCGGCCGACGCCGAGGAGGCGGAGACGGAGGAGGAGTTCGGTGAGAAGTCGGCGCGCAGCGTCACCGGGTGGCGGGTGGTCACCTTGTGCTTCACGATCCTCTTCCTCGCGGAGTGGGGTGACCTGTCGCAGATCCTCACGGCATCCCTCGTGCTCCGCTACGACGACCCGGTGTCGGTCTTCGTCGGAGCCTTCCTCGCGCTGGCCACGGTCTCCGCCCTCGCCGCGGTGCTCGGGCGCACCCTGTTGAAGCGGATGCGCCTCTCGACCATCCGCCGGGTCGGCGGCAGCGTCTGCCTGCTGCTCGCGGGCTACACCGCGTTGGAGATCTTCGGCGTGCTCTGAGGCTCACTCGCCGGGCTGCGACCCCCGCCCGACACCCACCAGAGCAGACCGAGCGCCACGAGACCCCCGAAGACGTCGGCGTTCTGCAGCAGCCGGGCCGGCAGCTCGGGCCAGTCGCGGTGGCTGAGCCACGTGATGCCCCACCACGGGAGGCGGCACACGAAGAAGGCCGTGACCCCCAGCCCCGCCCAGAGCCTGCGCCGGTTGCGCAGTGGGTCGCTCCCGAGCAGGGCGAAGACCGCGACGACGATCCAGTGGTAGTGGTGGATCCACGCCACCGGTGAGAGCAGGCAGGCGAGCAGGCCCACGACGGCGACCTCCCCGATGGAGTCACCCGAGCGATACATCCGGGCCGCCAACACGTAGCCGAAGGCCCCGACCACCAGCACGAGCACCAACCACACCACGGTGCCCCAGGAGCCGAGTGCGCCGCCGAGCAGGAGGTCCATCCGGAGCAGGAAGCCGCGGATCGACTGGTTGGCGGTGCCCGCGTTGGGACCCAGCCGGCTCGGGTCCTGCAGCGCCCCACCCCAGTAGGCGAAGGACGCCTGCGGCAGCAGCACCCAGGCCGCGAGAGTGACACCGACGGCGGTGGCCAGGGTCGTCGCCGCCTCGCGCCAGCGACGGGTGAGGAGGAAGTGCACGAGGAAGACGCCCGGCGTCAGCTTGACGGCCATCGCCAGCCCGACGAGCACCCCTCGGGGGATCCGCGCGAGCAGCCCCGGTCGTGGTTCGCGCAGGTCCACCAGCACGGCCAGCACGAGGAACGCGTTGACCTGACCGAACCGGATGCCGTCACCCACCGGGTGAAGCCACAGCATCGGTGCCGTCAGCGCCGCCAGCGCCAACGGCGACCAGGGCCCGGCGCGCGGGATCAGCCGATACCCGGCATACCAGACCGTCGCGGTTGTGGCGATGACCTGCAGCGCGGTCCACAGCCACCCGACCACGCCGAACGGGAGCAGCGCGAGTGGGATGCCCAGCACCGCGGCGAACGGCGGGTAGGTGAACGGCAGCAACTGGGGTGGCTCGGTCAGCACCGAGTAGACGGGTCGCCCCGTGAGGAGGGAGACCCCCGCGTCCCGGTAGACCTGGACGTCGATCTGCCACTGGTCCAGGGGCCAGAAGACGAGGTAGCGCAGCGCCGCGGGGAGCGCCGCGAGAGCGATGAGACACACCGCCAGCAGCCACATCACCCTCGGGGCAGGGGTGGTACGGCGCGAGATCACGTCACCCATTGTCGCGGTATGCCGTGCCGGCGTCGGCGACAGCCGTTCCCCGAGCGCGCCCAGCAAGGGATTGGGGCCGTGCTGCCACGCCTGCGTACCCTTGAACCGTGATCCGCCGAGCCCTCGCCATCGCCATCGCTGTCGCGGCGGCGTGCGCAGGCTTCCTGGTGGTCGGCTCATCGGCAACCCTCAGCGAGGCCGGCGAGCCCGCCGGTGCGGTGGTGTTCGTCGGCACCGGCGGGATCAGCTGGTCCGACGTCGGTCCCCAGACCACGCCCAACCTCTGGGCGATGCTCCAGGACGGCTCCTCAGCCGCGCTCTCGGTGCGTTCGGTCAACTCCAACACCTGCCCGGTCGACGGGTGGCTCGGGCTCTCCGCGGGTGGACGCGCCGCGGCGCCGCGCACCGGGGAGGCCACCAACCCGGCGGACCGCCCGTGCCCGGGCCTGCCCACCGTCACCGACGGCTCGGTCGCGCAGTGGCAGGACTACCTCGACGCGGCCGCAGGCCAGAAGTTCGACACGAGTCTCGGCCTGCTGGGCGACGCGGCCGAGCGGGGGTCGGTCTGCGTGCGCGCCGTGCAGCCCGGGGCAGCGCTCGGCGCGGCGCTTCCCGACGGCACCGTGCAGCGCTACTCCCCCTGGGACTCCGCCACCCTGCTGGAGGAGCTCAACGGCTGCCGGGTGACCCTCGTCGACGTCGGGGCGGTGCGTGACCCCCTGGACGTCGCCGTCGGGGAGACACCCTCCGGCACTCGCGAGGCACAGCTGAGCGAGATCGACACCCGGATCGGCGAGGTCCTCGGCGCAGGCCCGGGCGGGGCGGACTTCATCGTCGCGAGCATCGCCGACGCCGGGGTGTCGGAGCGGCTCCGCCTCGTCGTCGCGCGTGGACCGCACTTCGGGCCCGGGGTGCTGGAGTCGTCCTCGACGAAGCAGGTCGGGCTGACCCAGTCCCCCGACCTGACGGCGACCATCCTGTCCTCGGTGGGCCTGCCGGTGCCGGACTCCGTCGGGGGGGCAGCGCTCACGAGCCGCCCGGCACCGGACAACTCCGAACAGCGAGCGCGCGACCGGCTCCGGACCCTCGTCGACTTCGACGAGGCCAGCCACGACGTGCACGGTCTCGTCGAGCCCTTCTTCACCGTCTTCGCCTACGGCCAGCTCGTGATCTACCTCCTGGTGCTGCTCGTCTACAAGGGTCGGATCGGGTCAGAGGAGACCCGCGTGAAGGTGCTCG
>JBDSVV010000003.1:0-6239 GCA_039927035.1 Ornithinibacter sp.
TGCAGCGCGAGCAGGAGCGGGCCGAGATGGGCCCCGGCGATGTCGACTGGCACGAGGCGATGGCCGCCGCGGAGCCCGTCGACTGCGTTCCGGTCGGGGCGAACGACCCGCTCTACATCCTCTACACCTCGGGCACGACCGGGAAACCGAAGGGGATCGTGCGCGACAACGGCGGGCACGCGGTGGCGTTGATGTGGTCGATCCGCAACATCTTCGGCCTCGAGCCCGGCGAGGTGTGGTGGACCGCCTCCGACGTCGGGTGGGTGGTCGGGCACTCCTACATCGTCTACGCACCGCTGCTGACCGGCGCGACCACCGTTCTCTACGAAGGCAAGCCCGTTGGCACGCCTGATGCGAGCGCGTTCTGGCGGGTCATCTCCGACTACGGCGCGAAGGCGATGTTCACCGCGCCCACTGCCTACCGGGCTATCAAGCGCGAGGACCCAGAGGGCTTGTTGATCGCCGCGCACGACCTTTCCTCGTTGCGCACGGTCTTCCTCGCCGGCGAGCGCCTGGACCCCGACACCTACGAGTGGGCGAGCGAGGTGCTCGGTGTGCCTGTCGTCGACAACTGGTGGCAGACCGAGACCGGGTGGCCGATCGTCTCCAACCTGCGTGGGCTGGAACCGATGCCGATCAAGGCGGGGTCCCCCTCGGTGCGGGTGCCCGGCTACGACGTGCAGGTGCTCGGTGACGCCGGCGTGCCGGTGCCCGCCGGGACCGAGGGGGCCATCGCCATCCGACTGCCCCTCCCCCCCGGGACGCTGCCGACGCTCTGGCAGGACGACGAGCGCTACGTCTCCGGTTACCTCTCGGTCTACGACGGCTACTACCTCACCGGCGACGGTGGGCTCATCGACGAGGACGGCTACGTCTACGTCATGGGACGCACCGACGACGTGCTCAACGTCGCGGGCCACCGACTGTCGACGGGCTCGATCGAGGCGGCGCTCGCGGGTCACCCGGACGTCGCGGAGTGCGCCGTGATCGGGGTCGCCGACGACTTCAAGGGGCAGGTGCCGCGCGGGCTGGTCGTGCTCAAGGGCGGCATCGACGCCGAGACCGAGGGCCGGCGGATCTGCGCGGAACTGGTGCAGCGGGTGCGCGACGAGGTGGGCGCCGTCGCGAGCCTGAAGCAGGTCGACGTGGTGGCCGCCCTCCCCAAGACCCGCTCGGGAAAGATCCTGCGCAAGACGATGCGCGAGATCGCGGACGGCAAGACTCCGACGGTGCCCGGCACCATCGAAGACGTGTCGGTGCTCGATGCTCTCGGACCGGTGCTCCGCCCCCCCGAGTGAGGCAACCGGCCTCGGATGCCGGAGGATCCTCGCTGTCGCATACCCCCAAGGGTGTCTGCCCATCGGGCGGCCGGGAGTGCCGGCTGCGCGATGCTGCTCCGACACCGCACGCGCGAGCAGGCGGCACCCTGCGCGTGGCCGACCCCGACGAATCCGGCTCCTGGGGCCGACTCCCGCACGTCGCCGCGGTTTCCGGGGTAGAACGGAGGTTCCTGTTGCACGCCGATGAGAGGACCCCATGATGGCCGTCGCCGAACTCAAGATGCTCACCCTAGACAGCTCCGACGTGCCGCGCGACGCGGCATTCTGGTCGGGGGTCCTCGGCTGGGACATCGCCCACCAGCAGGACGAGTACGCGATGCTGACCGGTCCGTCGGGGCTCGCGCTCGGCCTCGGCTCCGTCCCGGACCACGAGGCACCCGGGTGGCCGAACGAACACGGCAGCAAGCAGTTCCACCTCGACCTCGCCGTGGACGACCTCGACGCTGGGGTCGCCACGTGCGTCGAGCTCGGCGCGACGTTTCCGCTGGAGCAGCCGGGTGAGACGTGGCGGGTGCTCCTGGACCCGAGCGGTCACCCGTTCTGCCTCACCCAGGCGGCGAACTGGGGCTGATCGACGCGCGGCGTCGGCTCGCCCCTCACCCCAACGTGGCGCAGGGGACGGCCTCGGGTGAGGATGGGGCGGTGATCACCATCGACCTCGCCCGCTGCCTCCTCGAGCACGGGGTGCTCTGGGAGCCCTCCGCCGGCGACCGGTTCGTCATCGACGCCGAGCTGCTCACCGGCGACGTGTTCTGGATCTCCGACCTCACCGTCGAGGTGCAGACCTTTCGCGACCAGTCGCTGCTGGGTTTCAACGGCACCACCGAGTGGGCCTTGGACTCGGTCACGCTCGACCAGGCCCTCTGGCTGCCCCGCGAGGACCAGCTCCGCACGCTGCTCGGAGACCGGTTGGAAACGGTGCGGCGCCTGGAGGACCGGTGGGAGGTGACGTATGCCGTGCGCCCGGGCTACGTCCAGTCGGTCATCGACATCGACCTCGAGTGCGCTTACGCAAAAGCCGTGCTCGCGCTCTGACGCCACTGAGTCACTTCTGACGGCATCGGGTCACCCCGAGGACACGCCTATCCCGTCCGCGCTCTCGCGAAGTCAGGAGCACCTCGTCCGCTCTCGCGAAGTCAGGAGCACCTCGTCCGCTCAGGTCCGCACCCGGCCCTGACCCGCCGAGAACGCCCGGAGTGCACGAAGTGCTCCTGACTCCGCGGGGTGGCAGGCTGCGCGGCTCACTTGCGCGAGGTGCCGAAGACCGACCTGGTGATCTCCCGGCCGAGCACGGTGCCCGCCGAGCGCAGCATCGACTTGAACGCCGATGACTTCACGACCTGTTCGACCATTCCGGGCTCCTCCACCTCCTTGCGGCGCACCGGGGCCTGCTGCTTCTGCGCCGCCGCCTGTTCCTTCTGAGCGGCGGCCGCCGCTGCCTCTCGCACCTTGGCGTTGGCGGCCTCCTGGGCGGCGGCTGCCTCGGCTGCGGTCCGAGCCTCATCCGCCTTGCCGAGCATCTCGGCCGCGGACTCCCGCTCCAGCGCGGTGCCGTACTTCGCGTTCAACGGCGACGCGGCCACGGCCTGGGCCAACACGGCATCCGGGCTCGGGGCCATCAGCGACTCGGGCGCCCGCATCCGGGTCCACGCGACCGGGGTCGGGGCACCCTTCTCGGAGAGCACGGTGATCACGGCCTCCCCCGTGCCGAGGGCGGTGAGCAGCTCCTCGAGGTCGTAGGCCGTGCGCGGGTACGTCTTCACCGCCGCCTTGAGGGCCTTTGCGTCATCGGGGGTGAAGGCTCGTAGTGCGTGCTGCACCCGGTTGCCGAGCTGGGCCAGCACGTCGGGGGGCACGTCCTTCGGCGACTGGGTGACGAAGAAGACGCCCACCCCCTTGGAGCGGATGAGGCGCACCGTCTGCTGGATCGCGTCGAGGAACCCCTTGCTCGCGTCCCTGAAGAGCAGGTGGGCCTCGTCGAAGAAGAACACGAGCTTGGGCTTGTCGAGGTCGCCCACCTCGGGGAGGTCGTGGAACATGTCGGCGAGCAGCCACATGAGGAACGTGGAGAAGAGCTGCGGGCGGTCCTGCACGCTGGGCAACTCGAGCATCGAGACCAGGCCGCGGCCGTCGGGGGCGGTGCGGAGCAGGTCGGTGGTGTCGAACTCTGGCAGTCCGAAGAACGCGTCGGCCCCCTGATCGGAGAAGGTGATGAGCTCGCGAAGGATCACCCCGGCGGTGGCCGAGGACAGCCCCCCGAGCTCCTTGAGGTCGGCCTTGCCCTCGTCGCCGGTGAGGAACTGCACCACCGCGCGCAGGTCCTCGATGGTGTCGAGCCAGAGGCCCTTCTTGTCGGCGTAGTGGAAGACCAGCCCGAGGCTGGACTCCTGGGTGGCGTTGAGCCCGAGCACCTTGGAGAGCAGGGTCGGCCCGAACATCGAGACGCTGGCCCGGATCGGGATGCCGGTGCCCTGGCCCCCGAGGGAGTAGAACTCCGTGGGGTATGCCGTGGGCTGCCACTGCATGCCGACGTCGGCCGAGCGGGAGACGATCCGCTCGTTGGACACACCCGGGCTGGCCATGCCCGAGAGGTCACCCTTGATGTCGGCCAGGAAGACCGGGACTCCCTGCGCGACGAGCTGCTCGGCCATGAGCTGGAGGGTTTTGGTCTTGCCGGTACCCGTGGCTCCCGCGACCAATCCGTGCCGGTTCATCGCCGACATCGGGATGCGCACCGTCGCATCGGGATGGGCCACGTCGTCGACGACGGCCGCTCCGAAGTCCAGGGCCGCCCCCTCGAATGCGTAGGCCGTGCGGATCTCGTCGATCAAGGTGGTGTCCAGGTCATCGCTCACGAGAGCAATCTAGCCCGAGCAAGGGGCGTCATCCCGGGTGCAGAGCGCTGACCGGCATAGGGTGCTTTCGTGATCTTCAAGGCTGTCGGCGACTCGCGGCCGTATCCGGACCACGGATACAGCGCGCGGCAGTGGTCGAACGTGCCCCCGCGCCTGGTGCGTCTCGACGAGCTGGTGACGACCAAGCGCGAGCTGGACCTGCAGATGCTGCTCTCGGAGGACTCGACGTTCTATGGCGACCTGTTCGCCCACGTGGTCGAGTGGGAGGGCACGCTCTACCTCGAGGACGGCCTGCACCGCGCGCTACGGGCGGCGCTGCACCAGCGCCCCACGCTGCACGCCCGAGTCATGGTGCTCTGAGGAATGCCATGACGGACTACGCGAGCGAATCCCCCGCCTCGGTGCAGGCGCGGCGCAAGCGTCGCCGGTCCCTGATCACCCTCGCCGTCGTCGTGCTCGGCCTCTTCTTCGCGTTCTGGTACGCCCTGTCCTACTACCGCGCCGACTCCGAGCCCAACGCGGGCAGCACTCCCACGACGAGCTGCACCCCGTTCGACCCCGCCGTCGCCACCCCGGAAACCACGACGGTGAACATCTACAACGCCACGACCCGCAGCGGGCTCGCCGGGTCGACCGCCAAGGGCATGGAGTCGCGCGGGTTCGTCATCGGCAAGGTCGCCAACGACCCGGGCAAACGCAAGACCCCGGCCGTAGCGGAGGTCCGGTTCGGCCCGCGCGGTGAGGCCCGGGCCAAGCTCGTCCAGGGCAACCTGCAGAAGGGGGCGGCCCTGGTGAAGGACAAGCGCAAGGATGCCAGCGTGGACCTGGCGCTGGGCGCGAAGTTCAGCGCCCTGGTGCCCGTTCCCAGCCCCAGCGGGCCGCCGATGTGCCCAGACCCCTCGGCCTCACCCTCGGCGTCCGCCACCCCCTGAGCCGAGTCTCGTGGCCGAGTCATCTCGGCGGCAACCCGGCACCTCGCTCGCAACAGACCTGTGCGGTGTGGGCCCAGATCCGTGGGTGCCGGCGACCGACGAGGAGCCGGGCTCGTCCAGGTGTGAGAAACCTTGACGTATCTGTGGCGTGCGCGCGGCCTCCTCTCCACCATGGGTTCCGATGTGATGCCGCTGGTGGTCCTCACCGCGATGGTGATGGCCGTGCCGGGACCGTCAGTGGCTTTCGCCGTGACACAGCGCATCCAGGGTGGGCCCGCCGTGGGCGCTTGGGGAGTGATCGGCCTGGAGACGGGTCTCCTGGTCCACGTCACCGCCTGCGTGCTGGGAGTCTCGGCACTCATCGCCGCCTCACCAGCGACCCTCACCGCCATCAAGGTCGGGGGTGCGACCTACCTCGCGATCCTCGGCGGGCGACAGGTCATGGCGAGCCGGCACGCGGATGCCGTGCGGCCGGCCGCGGCGCGGCGTCGCACGTCCGGTGGTGCCGGCACGACCGTTCGATCCGGACGTGGGCGCGCCTTCCGGGGTGGAATGCTCGTCGACCTGCTCAACCCCAAGACGGTGACCTTCGTGGTCGCCCTGCTCCCCCAGTTCCTGCAGAGCGACCAAGGTCGATGGCAACCGGTGCTGGCGGGAGGCATCGTGGTCGCCCTCGGCCTGGCGGCGGACCTGACGTGGATGCTGCTCGCCGGGTGGCTGTGGAGCGATCGGCCCAGCGCCAGGCGCGAACGGTGGACCCATGCCGCCACCGGCACGGCCTTCCTCGGTTTCGCCTGCGTGCTCGCCGCGCACTGAGAACCCCCAGCGCTCCCGGCCGTGAGACATCGCCGTCGGCTCTCGCGCTCGTTCCTCGCGCAACCCATCCGGCTCACAGCACCCCCGCTCCAACCGGTGGGACACCGCCCTCCTCTCGCCACCGCCAAGGAAATGCCCCCGGTCGCTTGGCGATCGGGGGCATTTCGTTGGCGGTGGCGGTGGGATTTGAACCCACGGAGGGCGTAAACCCTCACACGCTTTCGAGGCGTGCTCCTTAGGCCGCTCGGACACGCCACCGCCGCAGAGGTTACCGGAGCGGTGGGCGCAAGCCGAAA
>JBDSVV010000004.1:0-5363 GCA_039927035.1 Ornithinibacter sp.
GCCTCGTCCATGGCCTCGGGTACCAACGCTGCAGAGCTCGACTTCGACTCGGTGCAGCGCGGCAACCCCGAGATGGAGCGCCGCGCCCAGGAGGTCATCAACCACTGCTGGTCGATGGGCGCGGCCAACCCGGTGCTTGCCATCCACGACGTCGGCGCCGGCGGGCTGTCGAACGCCTTCCCCGAGCTCGTCCACGACGCCGGGCTCGGCGCCCGCTTCGACCTCTCGGCCGTGCTGCTGGAGGAGTCAGGCCTCGCGCCCAAGGAGATCTGGTGCAACGAGAGCCAGGAGCGCTACGTCCTCGCGATCGCGCCGGAGTCGCTCGAGCTGCTCGAGTCCTTCGCCGATCGGGAACGCTGCCCCCTGTCGGTCATCGGCGTCGCCGCCGACGACGCGCAGCTGCTGGTGGCCGGTGAGTCCGGTGCCGACGTGCCGATCGACATGCCCATGCAGGTGCTCCTGGGCAAGCCGCCGAAGATGACCCGCGATGCGACCCGGGTGTCGTGGACCGGCGAGCCACTCGACGTGAGCTCCATCGCGTTGCGCGACACGGCATACGCGGTGCTGCGCCACCCTTCCGTGGCAAGCAAGCGCTTCCTCGTGACCATCGCCGACCGCACCGTCGGCGGCTTTTCGCACCGCGACCAGATGGTCGGGCCCTGGCAGGTGCCGGTGGCCGACGTGGCGGTCACCCTGGCCGACCACGCAGGTTTCGCGGGAGAGGCCATGGCCTCTGGCGAACGGATGCCGCTTGCCTCGGTCGATGGGCCTGCCTCCGGCCGGATGGCTGTCGGCGAGGCGCTGACCAACCTGCTCGCGGCTCCGCTGCCGGCGTTGAGCGGCGTCAAGCTGTCCTGCAACTGGATGGCCGCGGCGGGGGAGAACGGTGAGGATGCGGCCCTGTTCGACACCGTCGAGGCGGTGGCGATGGAGCTGTGCCCCGCCCTGGGCATCTCGGTCCCCGTCGGCAAGGACTCGATGTCGATGCGCACCCGCTGGGTCGACGCGACCTCGGGGGAGACCCGCCAGGTGACGTCGCCGGTGTCGCTGGTCGTCACTGCGTTCGCGGCCCTGCTCGACGTGCGCGGCACGCTGACGCCGCAGCTCCAGGGGGTGGTCGAGGACGCGGAGGGTGCACGGCGTGAGACCGAGCTGGTCCTCATCGACCTCGGCGCTGGGGCGAACCGTCTCGGCGGGTCGATCCTGGCGCAGGTGTCGGGGGTCTTCGGCGGTCCGGTGCCCGACCTCGACGATCCCTCCCGATTGGCCGGGCTGGCCGGTGCGATGGCCGAGCTGCGCTCTGCTGGGCTGGTCTCGGCCTACCACGACCGCTCCGACGGCGGCCTGTGGGCGACTCTGTGCGAGATGGCGTTCGCCAGTGGGTGCGGGCTGTGCGTGCCTCGGCTGTCGAGCGTCGAGGAGCTCTTCACCGAGGAGCTGGGCGCGGTCATCGAGGTGCCCAGCGACCGACGGGGCGAGGTGCAGGACGTCCTCGACCGCCACGGCCTGGGCCCGCTGAGCCGCACCGTCGCCACGCCGACGGTCGATCGCACCATTCTGCTCGGCTTCGACGCGGGGCTCGTCCTCGAGGAGCCGGTGCGCGACCTCGCGCAAGCGTGGGACGAGGTGTCGTGGCGGATCTCGGTGCTGCGCGACAACCCCCGGTGCGCGGAGGAGGAGCACGCCGCCGTCGGCGCGGACGATCCCGGTCTGCACGTGTCGACGACGTTCGACCCAGGCGGCGACGTGTCCGCGCCCTATCTCAACCTCGGAGCCCGACCCAAGATCGCGATCCTGCGCGAGCAGGGCGTCAACTCCCACGTCGAGACGGCCTATGCCTTCCACCGGGCCGGCTTCGAGGCACTCGATGTGCACATGACCGATCTGCAGAGGGGGCGTGCGTCGCTGGCCGATGTGGCGGGGCTGGCGGCGTGCGGTGGGTTCTCCTACGGCGACACCCTCGGAGCCGGCGAGGGCTGGGCCCGCTCGGTGCTCTTCAACGACACCCTCACGCAGGAGTTCTCGGCGTTCTTCTCACGGACCGACACCTTCGGGCTCGGCATCTGCAACGGGGCCCAGATGTTCGCCGCCCTGGCCGACCTCATCCCCGGGGCGCAGGCGTGGCCGCGCTTCACGCGCAACGACTCCGAGCAGTACGAGGCCCGGCTCACGCTCCTCGAGGTCCTGGAGTCGCCGTCGATCTTCACCTCCGGCATGGCGGGATCGCGGATCCCGATCGCGGTCGCCCACGGGGAGGGTTTCGCGAACTTCTCGGCGCGCGGTGACGAGGCGAGTGTGCAGCGGGTGGCGCGATTCGTCGACCACCAGGGCGCTGTCGCCACGGCATACCCGTTCAACCCCAACGGGTCACCGGACGGTCTCACCGCCGTGACGACGGCCGACGGACGTTTCACCGCGATGATGCCGCATCCGGAGCGAGTGGCACGCAACGCCCAGATGTCGTGGACCTCCGCAGCCGTCGAGGACGAGAGCCCCTGGCTGCGGATGTTCCGCAACGCCCGGGTCTTCGTCGACTGAGGCGCTTCACGGCCGACGAAATGGCGTGAAGTCGACGCGCGAGATCACCATCTCGATGGCGTTGGCGCCCTCTGGCGGTTGCCCTCCGAAGAGCCAGCAGTTCATCCGCACCCTGGCGTCTCCGGCACCGAGCGCATGGGAGACCCGCCACCTCGACGCATTGGCACCCCCCACAGCGAACTCCACCTGCGTCGGTCGCCAGTCGAGCTCGTGGACCACGTGGAGCTCGTCGCCGAAGGGGCCCGGCCGACACTCGCCGCCCGACTCCTGCACGGTCCAAGACAGCGCCGCACCACCTGGCCGACCCCATCGGCTGATCTCGATGTCCAGCTCTCGGTGCGCGTGGATGGGGCTGTCGTCCCACGTGAACAACCCCAGGACCCCGGTGTTCCGCAGCGCGGCCGCAGGTGTCTCCACGACCCATCGCACGAGGCCGTGCCCCCATGGCGGCTCGGCCACGACCTCGGCGCACCACCACCGGTCGCCGTCTCGCGTCGCTCTGAGGTGCAGGTGGCCAGCGGCATCGACGTGGACGTTCTCCTCGTCGTCCGACCACAGGTTCGGCCCGGGCCCGATGGGTTCCCGCGATGCCTTCACGAACCAGCTTCGACCAGAGAACGACATTCGGCGCGCGCTCATCCGGACAGCATCGCATCGCGGTGTGCGTCGCCGCAGTGGTTCAGCGGCGGCGCCACGCTCCCCGCTGCGGCGGCTCCGGTGACGGAGACATGTCACCCGCCGCGGCTCTGAACGGTCGGGCGTCGGGGCGGCGGCGGGCCACTTCCTCCCACGTCATGACCCCGGTCGGCAGCGGCGCCGACGCCGTGGCTCGGCGCAGGGTGTAGAGGTCGAGGGGTGCCACCGAGGCGACCAGCACCAGGTTGCCGAACCGCTTCCCCTTGAGCACCTCGTGCAGCCCCAGGAACGCGACGTGTCCCACCACCTCACGGGCCCCGGCGGCCACTCGGGCGGCATAGCGCAGACCCGGCTCGTCGGCGACGTTGGCGAGCAGCAGCCCACCCGGCGCGAGCACACGGCGCACCTCAGCCCACCACTCCACGGTGGAGAGGTCGGGGGGCACCTGGCCTACGGCATACGCGTCCAGCACCACGAGGTCGGCGCTCCCGTCGGCCAGCGCGGTCATCCCGCCGGCCCCGTCGACGGGGCGCACCCTGATCCGGTGGCCGCGGGGAAGAGGGATCTCCTGTCGAACCCGCTCGGTGAGGGCAGCGTCGGGCTCGAGCACCACCTGGGGCGACCCCGGGCGGGTGGCGTGCACCCACCGTGCCAGCGTGAGCCCGGCCCCTCCGACGTGGGTGACCCGCAGGCGACCGTCGGCCGCGAGGGCGTCGACCGCGAGCGCGAGGTGCTGGACGTACTCGAAGTCGAGCCGGGTGGGGTCCTCGACGTCCACCGCCGACTGCGGCTGGCCGTCGACGACGACGGTGACGAGGGTGCCCTCGCGCTCGAACACCGGCTCGTCCACCCCGGAAGGCTACGCGGTGCCGCCCCGACTCCCGCGCCTACGATGGGCCGCATGCCGTCCCGCCGCCGCATCCCTCCCGCTGCAGGCCGTGCGGCCCTGGCCGCGTGGCGAGCCGCGCCCGATGACATCGACCGGGCCACGAGGGGCACTGCGGTGCGCTACGCCCTGGAGGAGCTGGCGCAACGGCATCCCGGACGCAGTGTCGAGGTGCGGGTGCCACCGTTCGGCGCCGTGCAGTGCGTCGAGGGGCCGACCCACACGCGGGGCACTCCGCCGAACGTCGTCGAGACCGATGCCCAGACCTGGCTGATGCTGGCGACGGGCGGAACGGCGTGGTCGCAGGCCCTCGCCGAGGGGGTGCTGCGCGTCAGTGGGACACGGGCCTCGCTCGACGCGCTGCTGCCGCTGAGCGACCCCCGCCCGGGGAGCTGAGCGGTGCGCCACGGCATCACGATCCTCCCGGAGGGCACCTGGGCGCAGGCGGCGCCGCGGTGGGCTGCCGCCGAGGAGATGGGTTTCGACCACGCGTGGACGTACGACCACCTCGTCTGGGGCGGGCTCGTGGGGGTGTCGTGGTTCGCGGCGGTGCCGACCCTTGCAGCCGCCGCCTCGGTGACCACCAGCATCGGCCTGGGCACCTTCGTCTCCTCGCCCAACTACCGCCACCCCTACACCTATGCCCGCGACGTGTTGACGCTGGACGACATCAGCGGCGGGCGCTTCCTGTGCGGGTTGGGAACGGGTGGCGACCTCGACTCGAGCATCATCGGCGGTGACCTCACCCTCCGCGAGCGGGTCGCGCGGTTCCACGAGTTCGTGCCGTTGCTCGACCGGCTGCTGCGCGAGGACCATGTGGACCACGAAGGGGAGTGGTTCACGACGCGCGACGCGCGCACCAGGCCTGCGCCCGTGCGCGACCGGGTGCCGTTCTACATCGCCGCCAACGGCCCGAAGTCGGTGCGCCTGGCTGCCACCCTGGGTGACGCCTGGGTCACCTACGGTGGCAAGGGCGAGACGCTGGACGGCTGGTTCGCCCACGTGGCGACGCTTGCCGAGCGCTTCGAGGACGCTCTGGGGGCAACCGGCCGTGGGTCGGTCTCGCGGGTGCTCTCCCTCGATTCCTCGCCGAGGTTCTCCCTCGAGTCCGTCGAGCTCTATGCCGAGATGGCCGGTCGGGCAGGTGACCTCGGCTTCACAGATGTCGTCACCCACTGGCCCAGGGCGAACGGACCGTATGCCGGGGACCTGGCGGTCCTGGAGGCCGTCGCCGCAACTGTCCTCACCCCGCGCTGATACCCCCCACCTCCCCCACTTCGTCTGTCAGGATGCCGGCGACACG
>JBDSVV010000005.1:0-3268 GCA_039927035.1 Ornithinibacter sp.
GGTCCGATCCTGGCTCGATGCGTCCTGTTCGCTGAGGTTTTTTTGGGTCAACTGGTGGCGCGGGGCCCGGGGGAGCACGACGTCACGGGTCATCTCGAGGTCCGCATCGACGTGCAGGAGCTCGCCCGGGTGCAGGGCCGTCCAGCCCGCGTCGTCATCCATCGCCTCGGTCGCGATCACCACCGATGGGGTGCTCGCGAGGTGGTGGGAGCGCACGCAGATGTACTCGTCGGTGCCCCGATGGTCCAACGCCCCTGTGTCGGGCGTGGTTTCGCGACGATCGAGGAACAGCAAGGGATGCGTGTCGCCCTGGCGCAATGCCCACAGCTCCGATCGGGAGGTCACGAGAAGGTTGAGCGAGTAGACCGGGAGGTGGTCGCAGATCCAGCTCGCGGCTGCAGTGATGCCTGCCACGACGTCCCCGTCATGGTGACGGGTCTCGCGGGCGACCAGTGCGGCATACCTCTCGGAGTCCGTGTCGCCGTGCACGTCGCGCATGGCGTCGCCGAGGTGCTCCTCGAGCCGTCGCACGTCGCGGATCACGCCGTTGTGGGCGTGGAAGCGGCCGTCGATGAGGAACGGGTGGCAGTTGCGCACGTCCGGCTCACCGGTCGTGGCGAATCGGACGTGGCTGAGGAAGGTCGTGGAGCGGCGCTCCATCGCCTCGCGGGCGAAGGCGGCGTCGTCATGGGCGGCGATGGCCTGGCGCTCGAGGCGCGGCCTGCCCTGCTCGTCGTAGGTGCCGAGACCGGTTCCGTCGGGGTTTCGCTCCGACTGCACCGCCAGGCTGTCGGGGGCACCGACCAGCCAGAAGGTCGCTGACACCCTGGTGCGTCCGGCGGTGAGGCCGAAGAGTCGGCACATGCCCCCACCCTAGGCACGCCGCGGGCTTTGGCATGCTGGGGGGATGAGCGACTTTCTCGACGTCCCTGTCACCGACCTCGCCGACGACGCCGTCGTGCTCGACATCCGCGAGCAGCAGGAGTGGGACCAGGGCCACGCGCCGGGCGCCATCCACATCCCGATGAGCCAGTTGCCCGAGCGGGTCGAGGAGCTCGCCCCGTTCCTCGACTCCCCGGATCCGCTGGTCATCACCTGTCGGTCGGGCGGTCGCGTGCAGCGGGTCATGCCCTGGCTGGAGCAGCAGGGCTACGACGTGGCCAACATGGCCGGCGGGATGCGGGCGTGGCACGCCCAGGGAAAGCCAATGGCTGCGGCCGAGGGCGTCGACCCGAGCATCACCTGAGCCCTGTCCGGCATCCGGCATCCGACAGCAGGGCGGAGCGCGGGTGCGGCGCTCAGCCGGCCGAGCTCAGCAGGAAGGCGAGGGCGAAGCCCACCACGGTCACGAGACCGACGAGACGCCCGCCGAACTCCACAGCCTCGGGGATCATCGTGTCGGCCAGCATCGTGAGGATCGCCCCCGCGGCGAAGGTCTGGATGAAGGCCACCGTCCCGTCAGGGGCCCCGCCGAGCAGCGCATAGCCGGCGAGGGAGGACAGGGTCGCGACCACGGTGACGAGCGCCCACAGCCCCAGCACCCACCGCGGTGACCGACCGGAGGCCTTGAGCCCGGTGGTTGCCGACATCGACTCCGGCACGTTGGACAGGAACACGGCTGCCACCACCGCCACGCCGACTCCCTGCCCGCCCAGCAGGCTGATGCCGATGGCCGCCGACTCGGGGATGCCGTCGAGCAGTGCTCCCAGCACCAGGGCCATGCCGCTGCTGGCTCCCGCACCCTTGGCCGAGCTCCCCGAGCTCCCCGAGCTCCCCGAGCTCCCCGAGCTTCCAGATCCCCGCGAGCCCCCCGATCCACCTGACGACCATCGACCCGACCGGGTGCCGCCGTGCACCGGGCTCTTGCGGCGATGCCCTCCGGCGGCGTCGATGAACCAGTCACCGACGAAGAACGTCAGTGAGCCCGCCAGCAGCCCGAGGGTCGCCGAGACCCCTCCGGCATTGGTGAAGGCCTGCTCGGTCAGCTCGAAGGCCGCCGCGCTGATGAGCACCCCGGCCCCGAAGGCCATGACCAAGCCGATGGTGCGTCGGGGCACCGGCAGGTAGAGACCGATGAGGGCACCGAGCAAGAGGGACGCTCCGCCGACGAACCCCCACCACGCGGCTCCCAGCACCTTGTCAGGCTAGCGCGCTCTGCCCGGTCGTGGGGTGGTGGGCGACTGCGGATGGTGCAGGTCGAACGCGGGACGCTCGGAGCGGATCCGCGGCAGCGAGTCGAAGTTGTGGCGCGGAGGGGGGCAGGACGTCGCCCACTCCAGCGACCCGCCCCATCCCCAGGGGTCGTCGTTGTGGACCAGTGGTGCGCCGCGCCAGGTGTGCCACACGTTGTAGGCGAAGGGCAGCATCGACAGGCCGAGCAGCGCAGCTCCCGAGCTGGAGATGATGTTGCCCGTCTGGAAGCCGTCCTCAGGGAGGTAGTCGGCGTAGCGACGCGGCATCCCCTGCATGCCCAGCAGGTGCTGCACCAGGAAGGTGAGCTGGAAGCCCAGGAACAGCATCCAGAAGTGCACCTTGCCCAGGCGCTCGTCGAGCATCCGACCGGTCAGCTTCGGCCACCAGAAGTAGAAGCCGGCGAACATCGCGAAGACGACGGTGCCGAAGACGGTGTAGTGGAAGTGGGCCACGATGAAGTAGGTGTCGGTGACGTGGAAGTCCAGGACCGGGCTGGCGATGATGATGCCCGTCAGGCCACCGAACAGGAACGTGACGAGGAAGCCGATGGACCAGAGCATCGGTGTGCACAGGTCGATCTTGCCGCCCCACATGGTGCCGATCCAGTTGAAGAACTTGATGCCGGTGGGTACCGCGATGAGCATCGACATGATCGCGAAGAACGGCAGCAACACCTGCCCGGTTCCATACATGTGGTGCGCCCACACCGAGACGGACAGCGCGGCGATGGAGATCGTCGCGATGACCATCGTGGTGTAGCCGAAGACCGGCTTGCGCGAGAACACCGGGATGATCTCGGTGATGATGCCGAAGAAGGGCAGCGCGATGATGTAGACCTCCGGGTGCCCGAAGAACCAGAAGATGTGCTGCCACAGCATCGCGCCGCCACTGCTGGAGTCGAAGATGTGGGCCCCGAGCCGCCGGTCGGCCCCGAGGCCGAGAAGGGCGGCCGCCAGGGGCGGGAACGCGATGAGCACCATGATCGAGGTGATCAGCACGTTCCAGGTGAAGATCGGCATCCGGAACATCGTCATGCCCGGCGCGCGCATGCACAGGATCGTCGTGATGAGGTTGA
>JBDSVV010000006.1:0-10991 GCA_039927035.1 Ornithinibacter sp.
CCGACGACGAGGTCACCTCGTTGTCGCACAGCCTGAACACGATGCTGGGGCGCATCGAGTCCTCCTTCGCGGTGCGCGAGCGCAGTGAGGAACGAATGCGCCAGTTCGTCGCCGACGCGTCCCACGAGCTGCGCACCCCGCTGGCCACCGTGCGCGGCTACGCCGAGCTCTACCGGCAGGGAGCGGTGTCCGACCGGGCGGGGGTGACCTCGGCGATGGAGCGCATCGAGGCGGAGTCCGGCCGGATGAGCGGCCTCGTCGAGGACCTCCTCACCCTCGCGCGCCTCGACGACGCCCCCGAGGCGGAGATGGGCCAGGTCGACCTCACCGTCCTCGCCGCGGATGCCGTGGCTGACGCACGCGTTCGCGCCCCCGACCGGCGGATCAGCCTGCTCGGTGTCGACGGCCAGCTGGGGCCCACGGTCGTCCGTGGTTCCGAACCGCGGCTGCGCCAGGTCGTGGCCAACCTCGTCGCCAACGCTCTTCGGCACACACCGGATGGCACGCCCGTCGAGATCGCGCTCGGAACCGCCTCTGGCACAGCGGTTCTTGAGGTGCGAGACCATGGCCGGGGCGTGCCCGCGGAGGTCGCCACGAGGGTCTTCGAACGCTTCTACCGCGCCGACCCCTCTCGCGGTCGCGGCACTGGTGGTGGGAGTGGCCTGGGGCTCGCCATCGTCGCCGCGATCGTCGCCGCCCACCACGGCCAGGTCGGTGTCGCCGAGACCGACGGTGGCGGCGCGACGTTCGTCGTGCGCCTCCCACAGGAGACTCCCAGCAAGTGACCAGCCTTCGTGCACCCCGGTGGGTTTGACTGGCACCAGCCAGACTTACCGAAGGAGCGATCCACCATGAACGACCCGCACCCCGCACCCCAGTGGTACACCCCGAGTGGGAGCACCTCCCAAGCACCGGGCGCCGGTGCCTACGGTGCTCCCAGCGCTGCGATCCCGGCCCAGCCGGCGGTCCACCCGCGGCTCGGCGGCCCACTGGGCCCGCAGGGCCCGACTCCACCCCCGCGCGACAAGCGTTCGCCCTCTGGTCGTCGCCGCGCGGCGGAACTGACTGCCGTCGCAATGCTTGCCGCCCTCCTGTCCTCCGGCGGCACCATCGCCGCGGTCCGGCTCTGGGACGGAGACGCGCAGACCCCCTCCGCTGCGTCCTCCCAGCAGCTGGGCCGCGGTTCGGACGCCGCGCCGGTGCTGCAGGCGAACGCCTCGGCGCCGGACTGGTCCACCACCGCATCGGCCGTCTCACCGAGCGTGGTCGCCATCACCGCGTCCACCGCCCAGGGCGGCGGACAGGGGTCCGGCGTCATCATCGACGACAAGGGTCACGTGCTCACCAACAACCACGTCGTCGCCGGGGCGCAGAAGCTCACCGTCACCCTGGCCGACGGCCGGACCTACGACGCCGAGGTGCGGGGCACCGACCCGTCGACGGACCTCGCCGTGGTGACGATCACCAACGCTCCCAGCGGGTTGAAGCCCATCGCGATCGGTGACTCTGACGCCCTCAAGGTCGGCGACCCGGTCATGGCGGTCGGCAATCCCCTCGGGCTCGCCGGCACCGTCACCACCGGCATCGTCAGCGCGCTCAACCGGCCGACCACCACCCGTGGCGAGGGAGGCGGGCAGACCGACCCCTTCGGCAACCCGACCGGCCCGCAGGCCGAGCCCGTCGTCACCAACGCGATCCAGACCTCCGCCGCGATCAACCCCGGCAACAGCGGGGGTGCGCTGGTCAACGCATCAGGGCAGCTCATCGGGATCAACTCCTCGATCGCCTCCCTCGGCTCGTCCGCGGGCGGTCAGTCCGGCAGCATCGGTATCGGCTTCGCGATCCCCGCCAACGAGGCGTCCTCGATCGCCAAGCAGCTGATCGACACCGGTTCCGCGACCCACGCCTACCTCGGGGTCACCCCGGAGGACGGGTCGGCCACCGAGGGGTCCGCTTCCCGCACCGGTGCCAAGCTCACCTCGGTGGGCGACGGCACCCCCGCGTCGAAGGCCGGGCTCAAGGTGGGCGACGTCATCACGGCCGTCAACGGGGAGCAGGTCGACTCCGCCCTCTCCCTCGTGGGCCAGATCCGCGAGCGCACCAGCGGCCAAAAGGTCACCCTCACCGTGATCCGCGACGGAGCCTCGATCCAGGTCGAGGCCACCCTCGCGGCCAAGCCCGCCCAGAACGGCTGACGCGCCACCTCCGAAACGCACCACCCCTCCGGGCCGCCCGGGGGGTGGTGCGTTGAGTAGGTGGGCTCAGGCGGCTCGTGACGGTCTGCGCCATGCTGCGCGTATGGACCAGACCAGTGCGGTGCGCGACCTCGAGTCGGACTTCGCCGACGCTATGACCCAGATGTATGCCGTGGGCAACGGCCTCGCGAGGTTGCGGGCCGAGCTCGAGCGCGCTGCGCCAGCCGTCCCCCCTCGCACGGCTCCGATGGCCGCCCCGGCTCACACCCCGGCAACCGTGGGAGCTCCTGCTGGCGCCGCTCCCCCGACGTCTCCGGGGAGGCCCCGTCCGGTGCCGCCGGGTGTCGTCGCACCGACCTCGACGAACCATGCGTCAGTACGTCCTCCAACCCTCCCACCGATCGGTGGGCCCGGCGCACCGCGAGAGCCGTGGTGGAGCCGCGAGGGCGCGGTGACCAAGGCTCTCGCGCTGACCGGGGCGGTGGTGACGATGGCGGGTGTGGCCATGCTCCTGGTGATCGCCGCCCAGAACGGTTGGTTCGGGCCCGGTATGAGGGTCACGGCGGGAGCCGCCCTCGCCGCCGTGCTCGTGGCGCTCGGAGTACGTGGCGCCGAGTCGGACAGGCGCACCGGGGCCGTCGGGAGTGCGCCCGTCGCCCTTGTCGCCACCGGAGTCACGGCGGCCTACCTCGACGTCGTGGCTGTGACCGTCGGCTACGGCTGGCTCGGCCCGGTGCCGGGACTGGCCCTCGCCGCCATCGTGGCCGCCTGCGGTCTGCACCTGGCTCGCCGCTGGCAGAGCGAGCTGCTGGCCGTCGTCCTGCTCCTGGGCGCTGCAGTCCTCGCGCCGTTCGTCGCCAGCGACTTCGGCTGGGTGGTCTCCGCCTTCCTCTCAGTCCTCTGCCTCACCGGCTGGTATGCCGCGGGCGAACGGTCCTGGCCCGCCCTCACCGTGGCCCGCACGGTCCCCGTGACCCTCTCCCTGCTCACCGGCGCGGCGATCTTTGCCCGCGGTGGTACGGACGCGTGGGGCCACCTCGTCGTCGCAGCCGTCCTCGTCCTTGCCACCGTCGCCACCTCCACGCTGGCGGTGCGACGCCACCCGGCCGATGTCTCGGCGTCCGTCGCACTCGGGCTCCTCGTCGTGGGGCTGATCTCCACGACCGCTGCGCTCTCGCCGACCGGGCGGACGTCGGTCCTCGCCCTGACTGCCGGCGCGCTGCTCGTTGCCGCGACGGTGATGTCCCGCCCGCCCGTCGGCCAGCTGCCTGGGCACCTCACGATGACCGCGGGGGGGTCCGGCACGGTCGCGGCGGTGCTGGCCGTGGTGTCCGGGACACCGGACCGCTTCGTCGCGACGGGACTCCTCGTCCTCGCCATCGGGCAGCTCACGGTGGCCGGCACCACGCATTCGGGCCGGTCACTCGCCCTCGCCGCGGGGTCGTCGGTCGTCGCGCTGCTGGCCTGGGTCGAGCACCCGGCCGCCCTCCTCACGGCGGCCTCAGCGGGGCGACACGACACCGTCGTCGCCCTCCTCGACAGCCTCCTCGCCGGTGCGCTCGTGGCGGTCGCGCTCTGGGCCTGCGCGAACGTCCGCGGCATCCCCAAGGAGCTGCGGGTGGGCATCACCGTGGCCTCGTGGGTCGTCGGGCTCGCGGCGTCAGCCACCGGTGTCGTCGCACTGGGGACAGACATCGGGGTCCGGTTCGAGGACCCCGACCTGGGGTTCACCACCGGCCAAGCCGCCGCGACGGTGACCTGGATGTGCGCCGCCACCTGGCTGCTCCTGCACGCGCTCGGCCGCTCCACCGAGGCCGAGCTCAGACTGCGCAGCGGGCTGCTGCTCAGTGCGATCAGCGTCGCCAAGCTCTTCCTCTACGACCTCGCGGCACTCAGCGGCGTGGTGCGCTCGGTGGCCTTCATCGCCACCGGTCTGCTGCTGCTGGCCACGGGGAGCCTCTACGCCAAGGCCTACGAACGGAGCCGTCCGGCCGAGTGACGTCAGGGAAGGGCTCTGGGAGAGTGCTGCGATGGACCCGTTGGCTCGACGGTGGCGCGCCGTCTGCGAGGTCGCCGCCCCAGACGCGGCGTCGGGGGTGGTGGAGGCGGTCGGCGCAGACCTGCTCTCGAGGTGGCGCGAGCCGCACCGGCACTATCACGACACCACCCACCTCACCGAGGTCCTCACCGCCGTCGACACGTTGTGCGCCCGGGGCCTGCTGCGCAACAGGTCCGCTCGCACGATCGCGCTCCTGGCGGGGTGGTTCCACGACGCGATCTACGACCCCACTCCGGACGCGGCGAACGAGCAGGCGAGCGCCGGCCTCGCGCGGGTGGAGCTGGGGCGGCTCGGTGTAGGCGACGCGGTCGTCGAGCGGGTCTGCACGGTCGTCCTCGACACCGTGGACCACGACGTCGTGGGGGTCGGGGTCGGCGGGGAGCGTGTGGTCTTCCACGACGCCGACCTCTGGGTGCTTGGCGCACCCGTGGCCCGTTTCGACGAATACTGCGAGCAGGTTCGTGCCGAGTTCGCGCACGTGGTCCCCGGCGACTACGCAGTGGCCCGGACCGCGGTGCTGCGGACGTTCCTCGTGCGACCGCACGTCTACCTCACGGCCCACGCGCGGCGGGAGTGGGAGTCAGGCGCGAGGGAGAACCTCGCCCGCGAGGTCACCAGGCTGGAGGGTTGAACAATGCCTCGGCCAGCGGCCACCAGAACAGGTCCCCGCACAGCTCGCCCAGCTCCGACCAGGTGACCCAGCGCCGGTCGGACGTGTCACCAAGCTCAGCGGTGAGGACGGGTCGGACCAAGGGCAGGGACACGTCGTAGACCTGCAGGAGGTCCAGACCCGGTGGCCACAGCCCCGCTCCACCCGAGCGCTGCCGGAACCGTTCATAACCGCGCGCGACCAGCGCTGTCTCCCGCACGACGAGCCCGGTCTCCTCGCGTACTTCTCGAACAGCATTGGCGCGCACCGACTCCCCCACCTCGCGCCACCCACCAGGCGCTCCCCACTCACCACGTCGGACGGAATGGACCACCGCGAAGTCCCCCTCGGCGTCTCGCACGAACGCCATCGCAGCGAGCACCCTGGCCGGGTCCGCCTCCCGCTGGGACCGGATGAGGTCGACGTCAGCAGAGGTGCCGTCGGGGAACGGCACCCGCAGCACCCGCGCAACCCCAGTGTCACCGCGGCGCTTCTGCATGCGAAGGCCGCTCTCCTGCAGTGCACGGAGCAGCGCGCGAGGTGGCGTGGGAGTGGCACCGGCAGCCACGACCTCGGCATACCGCTCCTCGGGGACGTCGTAGTGGTCGCCCTCGAAGGCGCGCCGCGGCATCCCGCATGCCATGGCGAAGTCGTGCAGCTCGGCCAGGCTGGTATCGCTGACGAGGTGGGACCATCGACGATCGTGCGCCTCGGGGCGAGGAGGGTCGATGAGGATGGCCACGTCTGCATCGTAGGTGCGGGGTGCGATCGGGCACGGGCACCCGTGCCTGTGGAAAACTCGGTGGGAGGTGTCGCGAGCCGACCTAGGGTGGGCGAAGGCCCGCCATCGGGACGGGCCACGACAAGGGGGTCTGCCATGGCAGCACAGTTTCAGGTCGACACCGACCGCATCGCCGCGGCGGCAGGCGACATCGCTCGCATCTCCTCGGAGATCGAGGGTCAGGTCGGCATCATGATGGCGCGGCTCACCGGCTTGCAGGACGCGTGGACCGGCACCGCGTCGACACAGTTCCAGGGCGTCGTGACGCAGTGGCGCGGCACCCAGCAGCAGGTGCGCACCTCCCTGGACTCCATCGGCCAGGTGCTGTCGACCGCGGGGAGCCAGTATGCGGAGACCGAGGCTCAGGCGGTCCGCCTCTTCACCTAGACAGCTGACACCGGTGCGGCGCCGCCTGGAGCAGCGGCGATCGCGACGCGCGGGGTGCTCAGCCCCCTCGGATGAGACCGCGCGGATGGCGGTGGCGACCGCGACGGTGCGGGAGCCCGCGTCGAGCCTGGTGAAGATGGGCACCAGGTGGTATTTCATGGGACTGGCAGACGAAGAGCCGTTGCCCGATCTGGTGGTTCGGCAGGCGATCGACACGAGCGTGCGCCACCTCAGTCTCCCGAGAACTCAACGCCTCGGCAGAACATCTCACAGTGATCGTCGACGGCAGGACCCGGGCGCTCGCGAGCCGCTGGGTCCTGGTCGGGGTGGCCGGTCTCAGGTCGTGGCGATCGCGCGGAGCACGTCGAGCCGGGCTGCGCGGCGCCCCGGCCACAGGGCTGCGAGCACCCCGACGACACCGGCCACCGCCACGAAGCCGAGAAGCTGGAGGACCGGGATCGAGAGCACGTCAATGCCGTCGTCGATGAGCGAGCGCTGGAGTGCCACGGCGAAGAGCAAGCCGAGCCCGACACCCAGCACGGCACCGAGCAGCGCGATCGCCACCGACTCCAGTCGAAGCATGGTCCGCAGCTGACGTCGGCTCAGCCCCACGGCACGCAACAGCCCGATCTCGCGGACCCGCTCGATGACCGACAGGGCCAAGGTGTTGACGATGCCCAGCACGGCGATGACGACCGCGAGCCCGAGCAGGGCGTAGACGATGAACAGCAGCTGGTCGATGGGCGCCCGTTGTTGCGCCGCGAACTCGGCCTGGTCGTTGACCGTCACCGTCGGGAGGTCCGCGACGAGCGCCGACATCTCCTTGCCCACCGCCACCCGATCCGCACCGGGCCTGGCGACGACGTAGAGGGCCCGGTCGGTGGCCGGCACGCCGAGCGCGTCGAAACCGGCCAACGACATCGTGAGCCCGGAGGAGAGCACCGTGTCCGTCTCATAGGTGGCGACCACCGCGAACGGCTGCTCCTCCCCGGCATACCCGACCGTCAGCGACGAGCCGATCGACAGGTCCTTCTCGGCGGCGAGATCCTTCGACACGGCGACCGATGCGCCGTCGAGTGCGGCGAGGGAGCCGCTCAGCACGACGGGCTTGGCCACCGCGGTGACCGTGGCAGGGTCCACGCCCGTAGCGAAGTCCCGGTCGCCGTCGACCTGCACCAACGCCCCACGCACCCGAGTCACCTCGGCGACGTCCGGGATCTTCTCCACGCCGTCGGCGATCGTGGCCGAGAACGCCTGGCCGACGGCATTAGAGACGACGAAGTCCGCGACGATGTCCTCGGCGAGGGACTTGTCCAGGCTTGCCTTGGTCGAGGCCCCCAGCACTGACATCAGGGTCACCAGGGCGACCCCGACCATGAGCGCGGAAGCCGTGGCGGCGGTGCGGCGGGGGTTGCGCCGCGCGTTCTGCTCGGCCATCAGCCCGACGGCCCCGAAGAACCGGCGGTAGACCCAGCCCAAGCCTGCCAGGACCGGTCGACCGATCACCGGGCTCACGAGGGCGGTGCCGACGAGCACGCCGAAGATGCCACCGGCGAGCACGTAGGTCGGCTGGGGGACCACGTCTGCGAGGCCGAGTGCCATCGCGAGGGCGCCCGCCGTGATGAGCACGATCCCAACGACGAGGCGCCAGCGCAGGCCGCCCTCCGCGAGGGCGACGTCGTCGCGCATCGCAGCCACGGGCGGCACCCGACCCGCCCGCCTGGCCGGAAGGTAGGCCGCGGCGAGGGTCACCAGGAGCCCAACCAACAGCGAGACGACGATGGTGCGGGGCCGCAGGACGAGGGGGGCCGAGCCGAGGTCGAGCCCGACCCGACCGAACAGCACCTTGATGCCGGTCGCAAGGACGAAACCGAGTGCGATCCCGGTGACGGACCCGACGAGACCGACGATCGAGGCCTCGAAGAGCACCGAGCGCGCGACCTGACGGCGGCTCGCGCCGATGGCACGCAGCAGTGCGAGCTCTCGGCTGCGCTGGGCCACCAGGATCGAGAAGGTGTTGACGATGAGGAACGCCCCCACGGTCAGGGCGACCCCTGCGAAGACGAGCAGGAACGTCGTGACGAACGAGAGGGCCGTGTCGATGCGGGATGCCGCCTTGGTCGAGATGGCGTCTCCGGTCTGCGCCCTGGTGCCCTTGGGCAGCACTTTCCGCACCGCGTCACGCAGCTCGGCCTGCGAGGTGCCGGTGGCGGCCGTCACCCAGATCGCCGAGAACTCGTCCTTCCCACCGGCGTAGATGCGCTGCGCGTCGGAGGTGTCGAACATGACGACACTCGCACCGACCAACGAGGACCCGCCGAAGGATGCCGTGCCGACCAACGTTGCCTCCACGCGCGGCTGCTCGGAGGAGGTGATGACCTGGATGCTCTCACCGAGGCGGTAGCCGGACTTCCTCGCAGTCGAGGGGTCGAGCACGACCTCGCCGGCGCCGGGCCAGCGCCCACTCACCAGGGTGGCCGGTTCCGTACCGTTGGCTGCCGGGCCCAAGCTGTGGTTCACCGCGATGCCGGGTGGCCCCACGCCACCGATGAGCTTGCCGTCCGCGGTCACGACGTAGGTGCCGAAGTTGGTGACCCGACCATCGGCACGAGCAACACCGGGCACGGCGGCCAGGGTGTCGACGAGGGAACCGGGGAGGGTGCGTGCGCTGAGGCCGCCCCCACCGCCGGACCCGGAGTCCGAGCCGGCCTGGACGACCACGTCGCCCACGGAGCCGCTCGTGAGTCCCTTGAACGCCGTGTCGAGGGTGTCGGTGAAGATGTAGGACCCTGCGACGAAGGCCACCCCGAGGATGACGGCGAAAGCACTGAGGAACAGCCGCAGCTTGCGCGCGAAGACACTGCGCCAGGTCGCGCGGATCATCCTGTCGGCCCCGCAGCGGTTCCCAGGCGCGACATCGCCTCCAGCACCCGCTCGGGGGTCGGGGATCGCAGCTCGTCGACGACGCGGCCATCATCGAGGAAGACCACCCGATCGGTCCAGCTCGCCGCGCCGGGGTCGTGGGTCACCATGACCACGGTCTGCCCGTGGGTGTCGACGACGCGTCGCAGGAACCCGAGCACCTCCGCCCCAGAGGTCGAGTCGAGGTTTCCGGTGGGCTCGTCGGCGAACACGATGTCGGGACGCCCGACGAGTGCCCGAGCGCACGCCACCCGCTGTTGCTGCCCTCCCGACAGCTCACCCGGGCGGTGCCCGAGGCGGTCACGCAGACCGATGGTATCCACGACCTCGTCGAACCAGGCCCGGTCGGGCGAGCGACCCGCGATCGCCGACGGCAGGGTGATGTTCTCCTCCGCAGTGAGCGTGGGGACGAGGTTGAAGGCCTGGAAGACGAAGCCGATGCGGTCCCGTCGCAGCTCGGTGAGGTCGCGCTCCTTCAGCGTGCTGAGGTCGACGTCGCCGAGGTAGATGTGGCCGGCGCTCGCGTCGTCCAGCCCGGCGGCACAGTGCATCAGCGTCGACTTGCCAGAGCCCGACTTGCCCATGATCGCCGTGAACTCCCCGGCATACAGATCCAGGCTGACGTCGTCCAGGGCCGTGACCCTGGTGTCCCCGGCGCCGTAGACCTTCGTCAGCCCCTCGACCCTCGCGGCCGCGAGGCGCGGGCGTGTGGAGGCAGACGTGGTGTCAGCGACCGTCATGGGGGTCCTTCCGGGTTCGGCAGGGAGCGGAAGTCACCGTTCATGCCCGTGAACCTCCTGACACGCGAACGACGGGGGCGGGGTGCGTGTTCCACGAGCGCACCCAACCTTCGACACACACCACGCGGGCGACCACCCGCTGCTCCATCGCGCACGGGTGGCCCTCGATACACTCGGCCCGCGTCAGCACCATCGCGCGACAGGAGGGAACGGGCATGACCGCTGCGGACCACCCCCTCGCACAGGACTACCTCCATCGGCTCGACGCGGCATCGGTCGCGTTGCCGGCCGAGCGTCGTGCGGTGCTGCGGTCCGAGGTCGAGGAGCACCTGCGCGAGGCTCGAGCGGAGACCGACGGCAGCGACCGGGCGCTGAGCCGCTTGCTCGACACCCTAGGACCGCCCGAGCGACTGGTCGCCGAGGCGAGCGGGTATGCCGGGCCGGGGCCGTCAGCGTCGAGCCCCGGTGTGGCGGGTGGCGCCACCCCGGCACGGCCACGGCTCGAGATGGTCACCCTCGGCCTGCTCGTGGCCTCGATCCTGTGCTGCGCGAGCCTGCTGCTGCTCCCGGTCGCACCGCTGCCCTGGCTCATCGGCTCGGTGCTGGTGCTCTTCTCGGCACGCTGGTCAGCCGGTGAGAAGGCGCTCGCCCTGCTCGCCTACGGCATCCTCGGTGCGCCGTTCCTGATCGTCACCATCACCAGGCTCGGTGGGATGGGGTGGAGCGGGTCGTGCTCGGGAGGGTCCAACGCCGACGGCAGCTCCTGGCAGAGGTGCTCAGGGGGCCCACCGGGGTGGTGGTGGGCCGTCGTCGCCTCCGGTGTGCTGGTGCTGTTGGCCCTGTGGGTCGGCACCGGGATTCGACTCGTGCGCTCGATGCGCCGCCCCGAGGACCACCGCCGGCTCCTGCGGATGGGCTGACAGCCGGGGGCCCGGCGGCAGAGGATCGGACGCCCCCCGACCGACCGGGCCGTCCGCGAAGGTGGCCCGGGAGACACAGGAGGGCGGCCCCGGCGTGAGCCGGGACCGCCCTTCGTGGTGCTGCGCGGGTGTGACGCGTGGGCTCAGGAGCCCCTGCGGCTCAGAACCCCATGCCACCCATGTCGTCGCCACCGGGCATGGCCGGTGCGGACTTCTCCGGCTTGTCGGCGATGACGGCCTCGGTGGTGAGGAACAGCGCCGCGATCGACGCAGCGTTCTGCAGTGCCGAGCGAGTCACCTTGGCGGGGTCGATGATCCCGGCCGCGATGAGGTCGACG
>JBDSVV010000007.1:0-10321 GCA_039927035.1 Ornithinibacter sp.
GCGCCGCGTTGACCTCGCAGATCGCGCCACCGGCCTCGCGCACCGGCGCGGCGATGTCGGGGCAGATGAAGTCGATGCCGGCGACGTCGAGGCCGATGAGGCGGGCCGCCTCCTCGGCGATCTCGACGTTGTCCGGGTGGGCGTCGAAGGTCCGGTCCACCGAGATGCCACCGGTCGACATGTTGCCGGTGAGGGCGAGCTTGACCATCGTCTCGGCAGGGGGGACATCGTCCATCCCGAAGCCCTGCTCGCGTACGAGTCCCTCGGCGACCGCGTCGACCTTGATCTTGGTGAGGACCTTCTCGTGACCGACGCCGCGCCGGGGATCGCTGTTGGTGATCTCGACGAGCTCACGAACCGTGCGCGCCCCGTCGCCGGTCACGTGGGCGGGCACCCGCTCGGCGATGGCCTGCATGCGACCCCCGACGATGAGGCACCGGTAGTCACGACCCAGCACGAGCGACTCGACGATGACGGAGCCGCGGCGCGACTCGCCCTCGGCGATCTCGAAGGCCGCGCGCACCGCGTCGTCGTCCTGCAGGTCCAGGCAGACGCCTCGGCCGTGGTTGCCGTCCAGTGGCTTCACGACCACGGGGAACCCGATCCGGTGCGCTGCATTGACCGCACCGTCCGCCGAGCGCACGGTCTCCTGCTTGGGCACCGGCAGTCCCGCCGAGGCGAGGAGCCGCGTCGTCATGTCCTTGTCACCGGCGATGTCGACCGCCAGGGCGCTGGTGCGCGAGGTCATGGTCGCGCGGATCCGCTGCTGGTGGACCCCCTGCCCGAGCTGCACCAGGCTTCCGCTGTTGAGTCGGATGAAGGGGATGTCCCGGCTCACCGCCTCCTCGAGGATCGCGGCCGTCGACGGCCCGAAGGCCGTGCGCTCGGCGCGGGTGAGGAACCTCTCGAGCTCGTCCGCGAAGTCGAAGCCCTCCTCTGCGGCAACGAGGTGGTTGACCAACCGCACCGCCAGCCGGCCGGCCGCCACACCGACCTCCTCGTCGACGTAGCCGTAGACGACGTTGTAGACCCCCGGTCGACCCTTGACCATCCGTGTCTTCCCGCGGCGCATGTCGTGGCCGGCCTCCTGCTGCAGCTGCAGGGCGACGTGCTCTGCGACGTGGCCGAGCCAGGTGCCGTCGCGCATCCTGGAGATGAAGCCACCCCTGACCCCCGTGGAGCATGTGTGATTCTCCAGTCGGGGCAGGAGCTCGACGAGCCGGTCGGTGAAACCCGCCAACGTGTCGGTCGGATAGCCCTCGAGCACCCCGAGGTCCACGACGAGGTGCACCGATGGGTCATAGGACCAGATGTTGCCGCCGCGGTAGACCCGTGACTCGAGGATCTCCAGCTCCGGCGCGGCCGGACCGGTGGGGGTGGGACGGTCCATCAGGGTGCTCCTCGGTCGGGCGGGTCTGTCGGGTCGGGTGGAGCGATCAGGCGTGGCGTCAGGCCTTTGCGGCGGCGAGGGACACGAGGGTGTCCCGGTGCTGTTCGACGAAGTCCACGAGCCGTCCCTCGGTGAGGTCGAAGACGGCGCCCGAAGGCAGCGTGTGCACCGTGGCGCCGGAGACGAGGATGGGGGCACCTGCCTCGGCATCGTGGGCGTCGGTGCGAGCACCCCGGCAGTCCAGCACGAAGACCGAGCCGCTTCCGTGGACGCTGAACTCGCTGCCGTGACGCACGACGATCGCCGTGTCCTCGTCGATGCCGATTCCCAGGAGGTGGGGTGAGGGCGCGATGACCGACATCAGGCGGCCATAGCGCGCCCGCTGGTCGAAGTGTTGGTCGACGATGACGCCGTGGAGGAGCCCCAGCCCGGCGCTGAGCTGGCTGGTGCGCTGGCGCGGTGTGATGCCCTCGTCGCCGAGGGAGATCATGAAGTCGGACATGATCGAGGCGCCGGCCGATGTGCCACCGACGACGCAACCGCGATCGTGGGCCCGGTGCAGGGCTACCCCCAGCGGGGTGCCCGGGAGGAACTGCGAGAGCCTGAGCTGGCTGCCCCCGGACATGAACACCCCGGTCGCATCGTTGACGAGCTCGACGAAGCCGGCATCGTGCGCCTCCTCTCGCGACTCGGGGTCCACGACGTCGACGCGCGGGCATCCGAGACGGGTGAAAACGTCGGTGTAGGACTCGGCCACCTCCGCGCGTATCGACGACGCGGTCGGGATGACGACGATGCGTGAGCGACGCCCACCCGAGAGTTTGACGAACTGGCGCAGGAGTGGAGCCCGCCCGACCCGGTCCTCGGCGCCGCCGATGATGAACAGGGTCGGGGTGGTCCGATTCTGTCGTGACACGGGCGCCAGCCTAGTGGGGAGCGTCGTCGGCGTCGGCGTCCTCGACCTCTTCGCGCGAGATGCCGAGAAGGAAGAGCACCGCGTCGAGGTAGGGCACGTTCAGCGAGGTGTCGGCCTGCTCGCGCACGAGGGGCTTGGCGTTGAATGCCACACCGAGGCCGGCGATCGCCAGCATGTCGAGGTCGTTGGCGCCGTCACCGATGGCGACGGTGCGTGAGAGGGGCAGCCCCTCCAGCGCTGCGAACTCACGCAGGGCCGAAGCCTTGCCCGCGCGGTCGACCACATCGCCCATGACCCGACCCGTCAACCTCCCGTCCTCGACCTCGAGCCGGTTCGCTCGCACGTGGTCGACCCCGAGGTCTGCCCCGATGGGCTCGACGACCTCGGCGAAGCCGCCGGAGACCAGTGCCACGGTGAAGCCGAGGCGTTTCAGGGTGCGCACGAGGGTGCGGGCCCCGGCCGTCAACCGCACCGACTCGCGCACGTCGTCCAGCACCGTCGTCGGCAGTCCGGCCAGGGTGGCGACGCGCGCATGCAGGCTCTGAGCGAAGTCGAGCTCACCGCGCATGGCGGCCTCGGTGACGGCGGCCACCTCCTCGGCACGACCGGCGTGCCGGGCGAGCAGCTCGATCACCTCGTCCTGGATCAGCGTCGAGTCGACGTCCATGACCACGAGCCGCCCACCGCGACGGGACAGCCCGGCTCGGGCGACGGCGATGTCGACCCCGGATGCCGCGGACACCAGGGCCAGCGACTGTCGCAAGCCTGACACCTCGGCTCCGGACACATCGAGCTCCACCGTGGTGACCGGCCAGCGCGAGAGTCGACGGATCCGGTCGATGTTCGCGCCGTGAGCCGCGATCGTGTCGGCGACGACGGCCACGTGGCGCGCCTCCAGCGGCGCGCCCATGACGACCACTGCCGCGCGTCCGGTGCGCCTGCGGGCATTGTCGCCGTGGCCCTCGACGATGTCGACCCGAAGTCCGGTCGCCGCACCTGCTCGGGTGAGGCGGTCGACGAGCACGTTCTCGTCAGGTCCCGGGGAGAGCAGCACCGACAGCGCGAGGTGCCCACGCACGACCACCTGCTCGAGGTCCAGGACCTCGGCCCCGACGGTCGCCGCGGCCTCGAAGATCGCCTTGGTGACGCCGGGCCGGTCCGCGCCGTTGAGGGTCACGAGCAGGGTGCGCGCGTCCGGGTCGGGCAGTGGCGCCTGTTCTTCTGTCAGGGGAGGCACGCCGGCAGGCTAACCGGAGTGGGAGTCGCGCCACGCGATGAGGTCGCGGATCGGACCAGTGTCGAAGCCCGGCCCGCCGAGACCCACCGTGAACAGACGCGTGCCCACGGCATACAGGTCCTCGGCGGAGGCGGCGTAGTCGGCGACGTCCTCCGGCAACCGGCCGGGCTTGGGGGAGACCCCGGCGGAGCGCTCGATGTCGCCCGGGTCGCGACCGACCCTCGCGCACCACTGGTCGAGCACGGCGTGCTTGTGCGCGATCTTCTCCGGCTCCCCGAACCCGTGCCAGATGTCGGCGTGCTCGGCGACGATCCTCAGCGTCTTGCGCTCCCCGCCGCCGCCGATGAGCACTGGGATCTTCCGCGTGGGTGCGGGCTCCAGGCGGCTCCAGCGTTCCTTGACGAGCGGCAGGTCCCTGGCCAGCGCATCGAGGCGGCCACTGGCGGTGCCGAAGTCGTAGCCGTACTCGGTGTAGTCGCGCTCGAACCACCCGGACCCGATCCCGAGGATGAGCCGACCATCGCTGATGTGGTCCACGGTGCGCGACATGTCGGCGAGCAGCTGTGGGTTGCGATAGCTGTTGCACGTCACGAGGGCGCCGATCTCGACCCGCTCGGTGGCCTCCGCCCAGGCGGCGAGCATGGTCCAGCACTCGAAGTGGGCACCGTCCTGATCACCGTAGAGGGGGAAGAAGTGGTCCCAGTTGAAGAGCACGTCGACCCCGATCTCCTCGAGGTCCGCGCAGGCCGCCCTGATGTCGGCGTATGCCGCGTGCTGGGGTTGGAGCTGGGCCCCGATCCTGATCGGTCGGCCGGCTCCACTGCTCACGGGGTGACGACCTGGCCCTTGCCCACCACGGTGAGGCCGGAGTCAGTGACGGAGAACCCTCGAGCAAGGTCGTGCTCGCGGTCGTGACCGATGGAGGTGCCTTCGGGCACGACGACGTTCTTGTCGATGATGGTCCGGGAGATGCGGCAGTTCCGACCGATCTGCACGCCCTCGAGGATCACGCTGGAGGTGACCTCGGTATAGCTGTGGACGTGGACGTCGGGGGAGACCACCGAGCCGTCGACGCGGGCGCCGGAGATGACGACCCCGTTGGACACGACCGAGTTGAGCGCCTCGCCGAAGCGACCCTGGTCGCCATGCACGAACTTCGCGGGCGGGTAGGGCCCGTGCGAGGTGTAGATCGGCCAGTCGTAGTTGTAGAGGTTGAAGATGGGGTGGATCGAGACGATGTCCATGTGGGCGTCGAAGTAGGAGTCCATCGTGCCAACGTCGCGCCAGTAGCCCATGTCGCGCTCGGTACCGCCCGGGATGACGTTCTTCTTGAAGTCGTAGGCGTAGGCGCTGCCCTCTTCGACCAGGGCCGGCACGATGTCGCCACCCATGTCGTGCTTGCTACCCTCGCGGGTGGCGTCGGCAGTTACGGTGTCCATCAGTACGTGGGCGTCGAAGACGTAGTTGCCCATGCTTGCGAGGATCTCGTCGGGGGAGTCCGGCAGCCCGTCGGGGTCGGTCGGCTTCTCCTTGAAGGCCTTGATCCGGGTGTGGTCGTCCCCAGCCACCTCGATCACGCCGAACTGGTCCGAGCTGGCGATCGGCTGCCGGATCGCGGCGACCGTGACGCCCGCACCGGACTCGACGTGCTGGTCGACCATCTGGGAGAAGTCCATTCGGTAGACATGGTCGGCCCCGACGACCACGACGATGTCAGGCTTCTCCTCGGTGATCACGTTCATGCTCTGGTAGATCGCATCGGCGCTACCCGCGAACCAGGACTTGTCGATGCGCTGCTGGGCCGGAATGGGTGCGACGTAGTTGCCGAGAAGGGTGGACATCCGCCACGTCTTGGTGACGTGTCGGTCCAGGCTGTGTGACTTGTACTGGGTGAGGACGACGACCTTGAGATAGCCCGAGTTCACCACGTTGGAGAGTGCGAAGTCGATGAGCCGGTAGATCCCCCCGAAGGGTACCGCCGGCTTGGCTCGATCCGCGGTGAGCGGCATCAACCGCTTGCCCTCCCCACCCGCGAGGACGATGACCAGGACTTTCGGACCTCCGCTGCGGTACGCCATGTTCCCAACCTATGGGGTCTGCGCCCTCGCCGGGAGGTCTGTCCGTCACTAGGGTGGAAACCGTGCGCATCGACATCCTGAGCAAGGAGTATCCCCCGACGATCTATGGAGGAGCGGGGGTGCACGTGGCCGAGCTGGTGCGGGCCCTGCGCTCCAGGGGCGACCTCGACGTGCGGGTGCACGCCTTCGGTGACCCCCGCGACGAGGACGGAACCACCGGTCATCCGGACCTCACGGAGCTGACCGGCGCGAATGCCGCCCTCACCACCCTCGGCGTGGACCTCACCATCGCGGCCGCGACCGCGGGTGCCGACCTCGTGCACTCCCACACCTGGTACACGAACTTCGCGGGCCACGTGGGCGGCATCCTGGGGGACATCCCCCACGTCCTCACGGCGCACAGCCTGGAGCCGATGCGGCCGTGGAAGGCGGAGCAGCTGGGAGGGGGCTACCGGCTCTCCTCGTGGGTGGAGCGAACCGCCTATGAGGGCGCCGACGCCGTCATCGCGGTGAGCCACGGCATGCGGGCTGACATCCTGCGCTCCTACCCGTCCATCGACCCGGACAAGGTCAAGGTCGTCCACAACGGCATCGACTCCCAGCTCTGGTCGCGAACCCGGGACGACGATGCCGTGCGGCGCCACGGGGTGGACCCAGACCGACCCAGCGCGATCTTTGTCGGCCGGATCACCCGCCAGAAGGGCCTGCCCTACCTCCTTCGGGCCGCCGCGGAGCTGCCGCCGGAGGTGCAGCTCGTGCTGCTCGCCGGGGCACCGGACACCCCTGAGATCAAGGCCGAGGTCGAGCACCTCATCGAGGGGCTTCGCGAGACCCGCGACGGGGTGGTCTGGGTGCCCGAGATGCTGCCTCGGGCCGAGGTCGTTGCCCTGCTCAGTGCAGCGACGGTCTTCCTCTGCCCGTCTGTCTACGAACCGCTCGGCATCGTCAACCTCGAGGCCATGACGTGCGAGGTGCCCGTCGTCGCCACCGCCACGGGCGGGATCCCCGAGGTCGTCGTCGACGGGGAGACCGGGTGGCTGGTGCCCATCGAGCAGGTGCAGGACGGCACGGGAACCCCCGTCGACCCCGACCTCTTCGTCGCCGATCTGGCCGCTGCGATGACCGACGCCGTCAGTGACCCTGAGCGCGCCCGACGGATGGGGCGTGCGGGGCGAGCGAGGGCGGTCGAGTCGTTCTCCTGGGGGAGCATCGGCGACCAGACGCACGAGGTTTATGCCGAGGTGCTGCGGGCGCGGTCGGCGCCTTCCTGACGCTCTGTAGGGTTCGGTTCATGAGTGATGTCCTGGCCATGGCCGGCGTGAGTGTCGTGCGCGGTGACACCACCATCCTCGATGACGTGTCCTGGGAGGTCGAGGAAGGACAGCGTTGGGTGATCCTGGGCCCCAACGGCGCAGGAAAGACCACTCTCCTGCAGCTGGCCGCGGCCCGGATCCACCCGACCACCGGCGTCGTCGGGATCCTGGGCGAGGTCCTGGGTGCGGTCGACGTCTTCGAGCTGCGGCCGCGGATCGGGTTGGCCTCCGCCGCTCTGGCCGAGCGGATCCCCCCGAACGAGCGGGTCCGCGACGTCGTCGTCACGGCCTCCTACGGCGTGGTCGGGCGCTGGCGCGAGACCTATGACCGATTCGACGAGGGGCGGGCCGAGGAGCTGCTCGAGGCCCTGGGCGCGCACCACCTCGCGGACCGACGCTTCGGCACCTTGTCCGAGGGCGAGCGCAAGAGGGTGCAGATCTCTCGCGCGCTGATGACAGACCCCGAGCTGATGCTCCTCGACGAGCCGGCCGCCGGGCTCGACCTCGGTGGGCGTGAGGACCTGGTCCGCCGGCTGGGCACCCTCGCCGCGGACCTCTCGGCGCCCGCGATGGTCCTGGTGACCCATCACGTGGAGGAGGTCCCTCCCAACTTCACCGACGTGCTCCTCGTGCGCGAGGGACGCATCGTCGCGCAGGGCCCCATCGAGATCACCTTGACGGCCGAGAACCTGGAGGCCACCTTCGGCCTGCCCCTCGAGCTGGAGGTCCGGGGGGATCGGTATGCCGCGCGGGCTCGCTGACCCAGTTTGGAACCAGGAGCGGCTGGCGCGCGTCCATCCGCTGACGCCCCATGACAAGGAGGTTGGACCATGGACTGGCTGACGGAGAACTTCTGGCTCGGCTGGATCGGCATCGCCATCCTGCTCGCCGCGATCGAGGCCGCCACCGTCGACTTCGTCTTCCTCATGTTCGCCGGGGGGGCCGTCGTCGGAGGAGTCGCGGCCGGGGCGGGGGCCTCCTTCCCCCTTCAGCTGGTCCTCGCCGTCGCGGCTGCCCTCCTCCTCCTCTTCGTCGTGCGGCCGATCATCCGTCGCCAGCTCCTCGACGAGCACACTGACCACCACATCGGCGCGGCCGGCCTCGTCGGGCGCGATGCTCGGGTGCTCCAGGCCGTCACCGACACCGACGGGAGGATCAAGCTGGCGGGGGAGACCTGGTCGGCTCGGGTCACCGACGGCAGCGCGATGATCGGGCCCGGTGAGGACGTGCGGGTCATCGCCATCCACGGCGCGACCGCGATCGTCGGCCCGGCCAGCGCCGCCCCGCATACTCCGTTCGCACCCGAGCCACCTGCCTGAACCGGCAACCCCATCGAAAGGGATCTTCATGCCTGACGGACTGCTGTCCATCATCGTCATCCTGCTGCTCGTCGCCTTCGCCATCATCGTGCTCGTGCGCACGGTGCGGATCGTGCCGCAGCAGTCCGCGCTCATCATCGAGCGACTCGGGCGCTACGCGCGCACCCTGGAGGGCGGCCTGCACATCCTCGTCCCCTTCGTCGACCTAGTTCGCGCCAATATCGACCTGCGCGAACAGGTGGTGTCGTTCCCGCCGCAGCCGGTCATCACCAGCGACAACCTCGTCGTGAGCATCGACACCGTCATCTACTACCAGGTCATCGAGCCGAAGTCCGCGGTCTACGAGATCGCCAACTTCATCCAGGGCATCGAGCAGCTCACCGTGACCACGCTGCGAAACGTGATCGGCTCCCTCGACCTCGAGCAGACGCTGACCAGTCGTGACCAGATCAACGGGCAGCTGCGCGGGGTGCTCGACGAGGCCACCGGCAAGTGGGGCATCCGCGTCAACCGCGTCGAGCTCAAGGCCATCGACCCGCCCCACTCGATCCAGGAGTCGATGGAGAAGCAGATGAAGGCCGAGCGCGAGCGGCGCGCCATCATCCTCACCGCCGAGGGCCAGAAGGCCAGCCAGATCCTCACGGCCGAGGGTGAGAAGCAGAGCTCGATCCTTCGGGCGGAGGGGTCGGCGCAAGCCCGCATCCTGGAGGCCCAGGGTCAGGCGCGCGCGATCCAGCAGGTGTTCGACGCCATCCACCGCGGGAAGCCGACCCAGAAGCTCCTTGCCTACCAGTACCTCCAGGTGCTGCCGCAGATCGCGCGTGGTGACTCCAACAAGATGTGGATCATCCCCAGCGAGCTCACCGACGCGCTCAAGGGCATCGGCGGCATGCTCGGTCGTGGGCAGGGCGGTTTCGACGAGGGTTCCGAGGACGAGTGGGTCGACCCGGGCGAGATCGGCAGCGCGTTCGAGGAGAGCACGCTCGAGGACCCGGCCCAGGCTCTGGCCCGGGCCCGTGGCCAGGCGGGGATGGCCAGCCGCGAGGCCGAGGAGCACGCGTCCCCGGCATCGCGGGTCCAGCCCCCGGTGCGGCGCGGTGCTGATGCCGTGCCACCCAGGGCGCCGGTCGCTCCCACGGACTCAGTACTGGCTGTCCCGCCCGCCCCGCCGATCGACGCGCCCACCCCACCGTCGACCGACGCGGCACCCCCGGCACCGCCCGCACCGCCCGCCGCTCAGCCGGACGTCGACGAGGGCCCGCAGCGGTAGCACCCGCACCCCAGGCCTCGACCCGCACGCGAATCTCCCGGTCACCCGCACTAGGGTGGCCGGGTGCCGCTGTCCGATGCCCTTCTCGTCATCCTTGCCGGTGTGGGGGCGGGAACGATCAACACGATCGTCGGCTCGGGCACGCTCATCACCTTCCCGACCCTGCTGCTCCTCGGGGTCCCTCCCGTGACGGCGAACGTGTCCAACACCATCGGGCTGCTGCCCGGCGGTGTCGCGGGCAGCCTGGGGTATCGCGCTGAGCTCGTGGGGGCCGCTCCGGCGCTGCGCCGGCTGGTGCCGGCATCCTTCGTCGGCGGGGTGCTCGGTGCCCTCCTGCTCCTCGTTCTCGACCCGGCACTGTTCCGCGCGATCGTCCCCGTGCTCATCCTCATCGGGGTGGTGCTCGTCGTCCTGGGCCCGCGGCTGAGCGCTTGGACCCTGCGTCGACGGGCGGAGGGCACGGCATCGGATGCGCGGCACGCGACGCTCATGCAGGCCGGCGTCCTGGGCACCGGGGTCTACGGCGGCTACTTCGGAGCGGCCCAGGGCGTGCTGCTCATGGGAATCATGGGAGCGCTGTCCAGCGAGCCGCTGCAACGGCTCAACGGCTACAAGAACGTGCTCGCCACCGTCGTGAACGGGGTGGCCGCAGGGGTTTTCCTCCTCGTCGCCCGGGACCGTATCGACTGGGCCGTGGTCGGACTCATCGCCGTCGGGTCGCTGATCGGGGGCGTGCTGGGATCAACGGTCGGCAGGCGGTTGCCACCCCAGGTCCTGCGCGCCCTGATCGTCGTGATC
>JBDSVV010000008.1:0-3132 GCA_039927035.1 Ornithinibacter sp.
TCCCCCCTGACGCCAGCGACACCATCACGCGGCTCTGGCGGCACGCCATCGGTGAGCTCATCGGCCGGCTCCTGCCCCCACGACGACCTCGCGCCAATCCCCGCGTGGTCAAACGCAAGTACACCAAATGGCACGTCAAACGCGCCCGCCACCGCGACTGGCCCCAACCCTCCCGCTCCCCGGAAGACGCCATAAGCGGCTCTTCGTACCTGAGGTACGAAGAGCCCCATAACTGACGTTCCGCACTTCTCGAGCGGCATATCTCGGTGATTACGTGAGCTGTCTGTAGATGCCTGGGGTGAGGTTCATAAGTTCGAGGACCTGCTCTTGTTGGGCAGTGAGTTCGGGGTGGAAGGTTTTGATGAGGGCGCCGTCGTGGTGGAGTTGGTGGCGGCTGAGGGTCGCGAAGATCTCCAGGATCCGTTCCGTGGAGGGCGAGGTGCAGTTCCGGAACTCGGGGTAGAGCCGGATCTTGATGAGTTCGGCGTGCGCCATGCCCATCCGGACCTCACGTTCGATGAGCGCGCTGATGAGCAGCGCCAGGAACTGGCAGCAGAACAGCGCTTCGATCCTGGCGGGGCTGTGCAGCAGTACCGGTGCGGCGTCCTGCACGCTCTTGAGTAGGTGGTGGCGGCGTTCGAGATTCGGCTGGTAGCGGTAGGCGCCGAGGATCTCGGCGTCGCTGAGCACGCGATCATTGGTGATGAGGGGGAAGCAGCCGTCGCTGGCTGCGTCGTAGCGGATCTGCTCGAGCTGGATGTCGTGGCTGAGGGTGAAGCGGCTGCTGGCGACCTCGCGGTAGCTGGTGTTGGGTCCGGGTCGGCCGGCGTGGGCCTGCTTGTAGCTCTTGGAAGTTGTCTCGCTCACGCAGGCGGTGACCCACCGGTGCGCGCCGGCGTTCGCGAGGGCTTCGGCCGCGGCTTGTTCGACCGCGACGCGGGTCTTGAACCGGCTCCTGGGTCCGGCGAGCTTCGCCTCGAGGGCTTCGATCGCGCTGGCGCCGGCGTCGATCCGGCCGGCCCGGGCCTGGGCATCGCGGCTGGCCTTCGCGCTCGAGTGGATCCACACGATCCGGTACCCCTCTGCTGAGGGCAGTGGCGCCGGGGTCGTGGAGTAGACCTCGTCCAGGTCGCCGAGGCGTTTGCCGGGGCGACGGAAGACTTCGGTCCAGACCGGTGGGTGGGTCTGTAGGTGCTTGCGGAACGCGCCGTCCTCGGTTCGGGTCCGGGGCAGCACGGTGACGAACCGGCCACCACGACTGTCGATGTGTGTCATGGCCGTGCGGGAGCACAGCTTGGAGTCCGCGACGTAAAGGAAGTCCGTCCGTCCCAGGAGCCCGACCAGCCCGTCCCAGGTCGGCACGTGGGTCGGGTCGTCACTGGTGTTGCCGTCGGCGAGCCGATACGCGAGTGGGACGGCGCCGTCGGCGCTGACGGTGAGGATCCAGACCAGCTGCTTAAGGTCCGGGCGGTGGTCCTTGCTGTGACCCCAGGTGATCACCGGGGTCGACTGCCCACCCCGCGCAGTGCCGATTGCGTCGGAGTAGATGCCATGCATCGAGATCGAGGTGGAGTGTCGTTGTGGAGCTGGTCGGTGTCGACGTGGAACTCACTGATCGCGCGCAACACCACCGCTGTCAGCAGGCTGGCCCGGTCGGCGTCGAACAGCGCTTCCAACGCCCGCCCGACCCGGTCGTCGTTGAGCACGTTGACCTCGCTGGGCGTGAGCCCGAGCAGGGCCGGGTCGTAGCGGGCGGCCCACTCACCCAGGCCGTAGAGCGGTTCGCGACCCAGGATCAGGTTCGTCACGACCAGCCTGATCGCCGCGGCCGCGCTGACCTTCACCCGCGCATTACCATCTGGTAGCGCCGCGCCCAGCAGTGCGGGCAATCCGAGCCGGTCGGTGATGGCGTTGATGATCGGCAACCCACCCAGGACCTGGGAGACCAACCCGAGCTCGCTCGGGTTGGACGGGGCAGTTGGTTCGGTCATCACGACACCCTCCGGTCGGGGTTGCGTTCAGCACAACCCACGCTATCCTTCGGTTGCTAACCGAAAGACGTGACACGCAGGGGAGAGCATGACCAAACGAGGAGCCACACCAGAGACCTCGAACGACGCCACGACCCTGACGGCGTTCATCGCGGCCGACCACGCCCTACCGGGAACGCTGGCTCGCCGGTTCATGCGCTGCGGCAAAACGAACTGCCGCTGCAAGACCGACCCACCTGTCCTGCATGGGCCCTACTGGCACTGGACACGGACCGTCGCCGGCAAGACCCAGAGCCGCTCCCTCACCGAAGAACAGGCCCACCGATACCAGCCCTGGTTCGACAATGCCCGCCGCCTCCGCGAGCTCCTCACCGACCTCGAGGAACGCTCGCTACGGGAATTCCTCGACGCCGAAGACCCCGCCCCGTAATCACCGAGATATCAACCCGGAGATGTGCGGAACGTCAGTCATCATCACTCCATCACTGTTGTGCGGGGTCAAGATGCGACCTGCCCGACACCAGAGGGTCAATATTCACGCGGCGCCGACGACGCCCCCCTGACCTGCGTGGCAATGTCCCACTGGTCAGGTCCACCCCTCCCGTGAAGCGGGGACAGCCGACTGCCGGTGTACCTCGACTGACCGCTTGGCGCTGCTCGAGATCACTGCCGCCACCCGCTCGCAGGGGTGGCGTCCCTTCGGCATTTGGTAAAGGGCAGGTCAAGAAATGGTCAAGAGATAGTCATTTTGGGCCATAGCCGGGAGGTGTCTTCGGTACGAGACTAGGGCTTGGACCGACAAGGTCTCCCGGCGGTCCGTCAACAGTCACGACGCACCTCGGTGCGCCACTGGGCGCTCACGTCGCGCCCGGTCTCTGCAAGCCACCGTGGGCACTCGTTGTGGCAGGAGCCGGTCGGCCCGGCCCGTGGCCCGAAGTGCGCTCGTTCGTACGTCAGTCAGGGGAAACATCATGAAACGCATCACTCTCGTAGCGCTGTTCGCAGTGCTGCTAGCGGTCTTCGCCACGACGTCTGCGTCAGCCGCGACGAACTTCGGCAACGCCCCCAACGGATCGCACTACGCCAAGGGCGCGTCCGAACCCGTCTGCTCGATCAGCGGACTCACGGTCACATGCACCGC
>JBDSVV010000009.1:0-5576 GCA_039927035.1 Ornithinibacter sp.
GGATGCGCCCGGCGAGGGAGATGTCGCGGGTCTCGACGTGGACACCGGCCGAGGAGGCGAAGGCCTGCACCACAGGCAGGAACGAGTAGGTGGCGAGCATCGGTGCCTCGTCGGTGAGCGTGTAGAAGATCGTTGCCATGGGGTGCCTCGTTGCTCCTCGGTGGTGGCGGTTATCTTGACGTCAAGACAAAGACTACCGGATCTCTCCAGATCGGGCTTCTCACCGTCGACCGCATCCGCCAGGCGCGAAAGTCGTCGCACGCAGGCTCGTCGGCGCGTCAGGGAGGGCTGACATCTGGAAGGCTTGGACGATGGAGCTACGCAAGGCGGTGCCACTCATCGGTCTCGGGACGCTCCTCGTGGTCGACGCAGCCCTCATCGTGTGGGCCTTCCGCGCCGCCGAGGTGCCGGACGCGACGAGCAACCCGACACCTTCCGTCTCGGCGTCGGCGAGCCCAGGGGCACCGCCCTCCGGCAGCTCGTCCGCGACGCCGACCGGCGATGCGAAGGCGCTCGAGCCCGCCCCCACGACCCGACTGGTGGCCGCGGTGTCGTCCTCCGTCGCGTGGGTCGCCGAGGCCGGCACATGCAAGGACGGTGGCACCCTCTGGTCCACCGACGACGGTGGGAAGACCTGGACCGTCAGCGACACCCCCGGCCGGGTGATGCGCCCCCGGCCCGATTCAGCGAAGGCTGGCTTCTTCACCGGCGGCGACAAGGACTGTGCGCTGAAGCTGTGGGCCACGGGTGACTCCGGTTCGTCGTGGAGCTCTCCCCAGGGTGCGGCGAAGGCGTGGTCGCGGGTGGCCGACGACGCCGCGAGCGTGCACACCCCGTCGGACTCCCTGGTCACCCCGTGCCCGAAGAAGGCGGACGTGCTAGACCTGAGCACCGTGAGCGGAGGGCGTGCCGACGTGCTGTGCGCCGACGGCACCGCGCGACGCACCACCAATGGTGGTGGCACGTGGTCGACGACCTTCACTGTTGAGGCCGCGCTGGCGATGACCGTCGTTGATACCGGCGGTGGTGTGCTCATGAAGGCCGACCCGACGTGCGCCGGCGCGGTGGCTGTGCCGCTCATCGACGGCAAGCCTGACGTCGACGGCACCTGCGTGGAGGCGAGGGCCACCTCAGGTCAGGTCTCGGTCACAGGGGCCGGCAAGGCATGGTGGCTCGTCATCGGCGACCAGGCCTTCCGCGCCGACCAGGCTGCGGGCCCGTGGACGGCGACCGGGGCGACCCTGAGCCGCTGATTCGCCTTGCTCGGCCAACGTCAACGGCATCCGTGCAGCCGCTCGCAGGGGTGGCCTCGACTGGCTGGCGGCCTCCGGTGCCGACGTCATCACCTCCAGGAGGTGCGCGACGACCTCGACGCCGAGTTCGCGGGCACCGGGCGGTGGGTCGAGGTCGACCTCCCCACGGCGAGTGGGGCGGAGGTCGTGACTGTCGCGTCGACCTATGTGCACACCGGGCAGGCCGGCACGCCCCGCCAGGGCGAGAAGGAGCCGTTCCTCGGTTCCATCGGCGGACGGCTGTGCCGCTGGGCGCAGGAGGGCCGGTATGCCGTGGTGACCGGTGACCTCAACGTCGCGCACACCGCCGATGACCTGAAGAACTGGAAGGGCAACCGGGGCAAGGCGGGATATCTCCCGCAGGAGCAGGCCCACCTCGACGCGTGGGTGGCCGAGCACGGCTTCGTCGACATGACGCGCACCCTGCACGGAGCCGGGCCCGGGCCCTACACGTGGTGGTCCTGGCGAGGCCAGGCCTTCGACAACGACTCGGGCTGGCGCATCGACTACCAGTTCGCGTCGCGGGCGCTCGCGCAGCGGGCGGTGCGGGCCGAGATCGAGAGGGCACCGGCATACGACCAGCGGTGGAGCGACCACGCACCGGTCAGCGTGGCCTACGAGCTGTAGGCGCCTGTCGAGCGGGCTAGGAGTCGCGGTGGGCTGCGGCGCCAGCGGTGACGACGAAACACACCGGCTCGTGCCAGCCGCGGGCCGCGAATGCCGTGTGCACGGCATCCTGTGCGGCCTCCACCGTGCCGATCGGCACCAGGGCGATGCTCGAGCCGCCGAAGCCGCCGCCGGTCATCCGGGCGCCGAGGGCGCCAGCGGAGCGGGCCGCCTCCACCGAGACGTCGAGCTCGGCGCAACTCACCTCGTAGTCGTCGCGCAGCGAGGCGTGCGAGGGGTCGAAGAGCCGACCGACCTCCTCGAGGTCGCCAGCCCGGAGTGCCGTGACGGCCTCGACCACGCGGGCGATCTCGGTGACGACGTGCCGGGTGCGGCGGCGCAGCACGTCGTCGGAGAGCCGCTCCAGGGCCGCATCGAGGTCGGCTGGGTCGACGTCGCGCAGGGACGTCACACCCAGCTCGGCGGCGGCCCGCTCGCAGGCCTCGCGGCGCGCCGCGTACTGCCCGTCGTTGAGCGTGTGCTCCGCCTTGGTGTCAGTGACGAGCAGCGCCAGACCAGCCCCCGCGAGGTCGAACGGCACGTGCTCGGTCTCACCGCTGCGGCAGTCGAGCAACAGGGCGTGGCCCTCGCGGGAGAGCAGCGACGCGGATTGGTCCATGCCGCCGGTGGGGGCACCGGCGATGTCGTTCTCGGCGCGGACGCAGGCCTTGGCGAGGCGCGCTCGCCCCTCATCGTCCGCCAGCAGTCCCAGGTCGAAGAGGTCGCTGCACGCCGCCCCGACCGAGCACTCCAGTGCCGCCGAGCTCGACAGCCCAGCCCCCACGGGCACGTCGCTGTCGACCGTCACCTCCATCCCGCCGACCGCGAAACCGTCCTCGCCCAGGGCCCACAGCACACCCGCGACGTATGCCGCCCAGTTGCCGGGCCGCTGTGCGCTGACCTCGTCGATGCTCACCTCCACGGTCTCGCCCGTCTGCACCGAGTGCACCCGCAGGAGGCGGTCATCTCGACGTGAGCATGCGGCATACGTGCGGTGCGGGAGGGCGATCGGCAGGACGAGGCCGTCGTTGTAGTCAGTGTGTTCACCGATGAGGTTGACCCGGCCGGGCGCGGACCACACCCCCTGTGCGGGAGCACCGAAGACGTCGACGTGGGTCTGCTCAGCCCGGCTCATGCCCGTGAGTCTAGGAGGGAGGGTCCTGACACAATGGCGGGATGCCCATTGAGCCCACCGCTGTTGCCGCACGCCCGCGCATCCTCTCCGGGATGCAGCCGACCGCCGACTCGCTCCACCTCGGCAACTACCTCGGGGCACTGGTCAACTGGGTTGGCCTGCAGGCGGAGTTCGAGACCTACTACTTCGTCGCCGACCTCCACGCGCTGACCGTGCCGACCGATCCCGCGGTGCTGCGCCAGCGCACCCGGGTGACCGCCGCCCAGTTCATCGCCGGGGGAGTCGACCCCAGCACCTCGGCCATCTTCTGCCAGAGCCACGTCGCGCAGCACCCCGAGCTCGCGTGGGTGCTCGGCTGCCAGACGGCCGTGGGCGAGATGGGGCGGATGACCCAGTTCAAGGACAAGACCGCCAAGGGCCAGAACGCCAACGTCGGGCTCTACACCTATCCCGTGCTGATGGCCGCCGACATCCTGCTCTACGACGCGGCGTTCGTGCCGGTGGGGGAGGACCAGCGCCAGCACCTGGAGATCACCCGCGACCTCGCCGGGCGGGTCAACAGCAGGTTCGGGGAGGTGCTCACGGTTCCGGAGCCCTACATCCTGAAGGAGTCCGCGAAGATCATGGACCTGCAGGACCCGACCTCGAAGATGTCGGGCACCAACTCGCCCGAGAAGGGGCTGGTGCTGCTCAGCGACGAGCCCGCGCGGATCTCGAAGAAGATTCGCTCGGCCGTGACCGACACCGACTCCGAGGTGCGCTACGACCCCGAACACAAGGCTGGGGTGTCCAACCTCCTCGTCATCCACTCCGTGCTGTCCGGCACCAAGATCGAGGAGTTGGAGCGTGAGTTCCTCGGGCGCGGCTACGGCGACCTGAAGAAGTCGGTGGCCGAGGTGGTCGTCGACGCGGTGACCCCCTTCCGGGACCGGATGGCGGAGCTGCTCGCGGACCCTGCCGAGCTCGACCGCATCCTCGCCGATGGGGCCGAGCGGGCTCGCGTGGTGGCCGAGGCGACCATGAGCCGGGTGCGCGAGGCGGTCGGGCTGCTCCCGGCCGCGCGATAGGGTCGCGCACCATGTCGACGTACGGAGTCGCCGTCACCATTCCCGACCCCTGGGGGCCGGAGCTGCAGCAGGCCCGCGAGGCCTTCGGGGACTCGATGGCGCCCGCGATCCCGCCCCACGTGACGCTGTTGCCGCCCACCGACATCCCCCCGGGTGAGCTGGACGACTTCACCGAGCACCTCGGGCGGGTTGCCGGGGCCGCGCCCCCGTTCCGGATGGTGCTCTCGGGCACCGGAACCTTCCGGCCGGTCTCGCCGGTGGTGTTCGTGCAGGTCTCGAACGGCATCTCGGCCTGCGAGGGTCTGGAGCGCCAGGTGCGACGCGGTCCCGTCCCCCGGACCCTTGACTTCCCCTACCACCCGCACGTCACGGTGGCCCACAAGCTCGACGACGACTGCCTGGACCACGCGTTCGACACCCTCGCTGGTTTCCGCTGCGACTTCATGGTGCCCGCCCTCGAGCTCTACCACCACGACCACGACGGCGTCTGGCGCGTGCTGCGGTCGTTCGCCCTGGGTCACCCGGACTGAGGATCGCCGCGGCCCAGCCGGGACCGGTTCAGCCGGTGCCGGATGCCGTATGGCGCTTGCTGAGCTGGATGGCGGATCGCCGGGTCCGTCAGCTGGCGCGTTCGAGCTCTTCGCTGAGGTCCGGGGTCCAGATCTGGTCGTGGAGGTCGGCGTCGACGCAGGCTGCGGTGTCGTGGTGTTCTGAGAGTTGGTATGCCGCCCAGTCCCGTTCCAGCCAGGCCATCTCGCGGTCGTCATCGTCGGGGTGTTCGTCGCTGATTCTTCCGGTGACGATCTTGAGCAGCTGGGTGAGGCGGTTCGGGGTCAGGGGTGGTGGGTCGTTCGCGGATCTCTCCGCGTGCACCTCTTGGAGGTGCTGGTCGTAGCTGCCGGGAACCAGGTCCCAGATGACATACCGACCCAGCTCGTCTGGTGTGGTCCGCACGCTCGCGAAGAGTCGCCGCTGGTGGACCAGGGTGTGGTGGCGTTGGCAGAGCAGGGCTGCGTTGTGAATGTCGGAGGGTCCTCCGTCGGCCCAGTGCCGCACGTGGTGGGCTTTGGTCCACGCCGCGGGTGCTGTGCACCCGGGGTAGGTGCACCCCCGGTCCCGCCGCCACAACCGGCGGCGTTGGGCGCGGGTGAACAACCGCACCACCATCCCCTGGTCCAGGTCCTCCCCCGCAGTACCGAGGACGCAGGGGATCAGGTCCGCCTCACAACTGATCCGGCGCAACACCTCCGGGGACAGCACCGTGCCGGTCGCGGTCGACCCCAGCACCTCACCGAACCCCGTCATGGTCTGAAGGTCCGTGAGCGCGATGGTGACGTGCACCGCCGCCGACGCGCCACCCGCGCCAGCAGCAGCACCGTCCGCACCACCAGAAGCCCCGACATCAAGGGCAGCGGA
>JBDSVV010000010.1:0-8265 GCA_039927035.1 Ornithinibacter sp.
ACTCACGAACCATCCGGTCGGTTGGATCAAGCAGGGAGCAGATCGAGTCACCAAGACGGCCTGGATGAGCTGACAAAGAAGGTGGCACGCCAGGTGATCCATCCGGACGTCCCAAAACCACCTGCTCCATGGTCGGCCGCGACCCGCTCTCAGGCGGCCGTGACCCGCTTTCGCTCATCCACGGGCGACAGCTGAAGAGATCGAACAGCACGATCCCGGGACACCCGACCCCGCCGGCCACGGACGTCCCCGGCGCCGTGGCCACCCCTGCGGCGCCTCCAGGGCTGACATCCTCAGCCAGTTGCGCGCACCAGGGCGAGCACCTCGTCGCGCACCAGGGCCATCGTCTCGGCGTCAGCCGCCTCGACGTTGAGCCGCAGCAGCGGCTCGGTGTTCGACGCACGAAGGTTGAGCCACCACATCGGGTCCCCCGTGCCGCCGGCGTGAACGAGCGTCAACCCGTCGAGCTCGTCGACCTCGACACCCTGGTCCACGGCCCACACACGGACCTGCTCGGTGCGTGCTACCGCATCGGCGACCGTGGAGTTGATCTCGCCGGACGCGGCATACCGGCTCAGGTCTGCCATCACCTCGCTGAGGGCGGCAGGCTGCTCACCGAGCGCGGCCAAGACGTGCATCGCGGCGAGCATGCCCGTGTCGGCGAACCAGAAGTCGCGGAAGTAGTAGTGCGCGCTGTGCTCCCCACCAAAGACCGCGTCGTTGCGCGCCATCTCGGCCTTGATGAACGAGTGCCCGACCCGGGTGCGCACCGCGCGAGCGCCCGTCTCGGCGATGACCTCGGGCACCTGCGCCGAGGTGATGACGTTGTGGACGATGGCGACGTCACCGGCATCCGCCCCCTCGGCGACCGCGCGGGCCACCTCGCGGCGAGCGATCAGGCCGGTGATCGCGCTGGGGCTGACGGGCTCCCCACACTCGTCGACGACGAAGCAGCGGTCGGCGTCACCGTCGAACGCGAGCCCGAGGTCGGCACCGTGCTCGCGCACCGCGGCCTGGAGGTCGACGAGGTTGGTGGGGTCGAGGGGGTTGGCCTCGTGGTTGGGGAAGGTGCCGTCGAGCTCGAAGTAGAGGGGGATGACGGTGAGCGGGAGTGCCGGCAGCCCTGCGCCGGTCTCGAGCACGGCGGGGACCGTGTGGCCGCCCATGCCGTTGCCCGCGTCGACGACGACGATCAGCGGCCGGATGCCGGCGAGGTCCACCAGGGCGCGCAGGAAGGCGGCGTAGTCGGCGAGGACGTCCCGCTCGGTCAGCGCGCCATGCTCGACAGCCCCTGTGGCAGGAGTGGAGGCGGGGGCAGGAGCGGAGTCGGAGTCGGAGTCGGAGTCGGAGTCGGACGCCGAGACGGCGGCCAGCTGCCCGGCACCCGGGCTGGTGTCGTCCTGTAGGAGGCGCTCGGCACGCTCGCGGACGGTCGGGAGGCCGGAGTCCTGGCCGACCGGGCGCGCGCCTGCCCGGCAGAGCTTGATGCCGTTGTATGCCGCGGGGTTGTGGCTCGCGGTGAACATTGCGCCGGGGAGGTCGAGGGACCCGCTTGCGTAGTAGAGGCCGTCGGTGCTGGCAAGACCGATGAGGACCACGTCGACCCCCCTGCTGCGAACTCCGTCGGCGAAGGCAGCGACGAGGTCGGGGCCGGAATCGCGCATGTCGCGACCGATGACGCAGCCCGGAGGGGTGGTGGCGGAGTCGGCAAGCGCTGCGTGCTCCGGCACCACGACGACCTCGGCGAAGGCTGCACCCAGGGCGCGAGCGACGCGGGTGTCGAACTGGTCGGGGACGATGCCGCGCACGTCGTAGGCCTTGACGATGTCGGTGAGGGAGCGAGTCACGGCACCTGAGCCTACGGGAGTGATGGGCCCTGGGAGACCGGTCGGGCCAGCGGCCGGCACCTCGGGAGAGGTCGGTCGAGGCACTCTCACTTGGGAGTCAAATAGCGTCAAACTTTTTCAAACTACCTCTTGCGCCCGTACAGGTGTTTGAGTATCGTTAGTTCATGGCAACCGCACGCATCCACCAGATCTCCCCCGGCTCGGTGCCGGTGCGGGAGGGCATGGCCCGGGTGCACGCGGTGATCGACACCATCGACCTCGACGCGGTCACCGGCGTCACCGGGCAAGACATCAGCGAGATCGATCGCGGCATCGCCCGGATGGAAGCGATGAAGCTCGCCGCGATCGCCGCCGCCGACCTCGAGGCCGCCGGCACCCGGGGCGGCATGTCCAGCACCAGTGCCTGGGTCGCCGCGAACACCCGCTCCCCAGGCGCGAAGGCCGCCGCCGACCTCACGCTCGCGACCGCCCTGCGCGACTCGCTGCCCGTGACGAAGGCGGCCCTCGTCGTCGGGGCGCTGTCCACCGCTCACGCCGCGATCATCGCCGGTACCCTCTCCCGACTCCCCGAGACCCTCACGCCCACCGAGCGCGCGAAGGTCGAGACCGCTCTCGTCGCGCAGGCCAAGCAGGTCGACCCCACCCGCCTTCGCAAGGCCGCCCGACGCGCCCTCCTCGCCGCCGAGCGCACCGAACGCGAGGCGCTCGAGCACGAGGACGCCGAGCTGCGCGGGGAGGAGGCCCGCGCCGAGAAGCGCATCCGGCTCACCATGCACGACAACAACGACGGCACCGTGACCGGGCACTTCACCGTGCCGAGCCTGGCTGGCGCGATCCTGCGCAAGACGATCCAGCAGATGATCTCCCCGCGCCGCCACAGAGACGACCCGACCACCTCACCCCAGTGGGGCGGTGGGTCCGCCGCCGCAGGTTCGGCTATTGGCGCATCGAGCCCCGGCGCGGTCCTTGGCAATGAGGTGGGCACTGGCTCGGGCGCTCGCCGCGGAACGGGCGCGAGCTCAGGTCCGAGGGGCTCGTTCAGCAGCCCGGTGCGCGACATCGACTGGGCCAACCGCTCCGGTCGCGCATTCGTCGAGCTCCTCGAGCACCTCCCCACCGACCGACTCACCAGCAAGGTCGCCGCCACCATCGTCGTCACCATCGACCACGACCGACTTCGCGAGAGCCTCGGCGCCGCCCACCTCGACACCGGTCTCGACCTCTCCGCCGCCGAGACCCGCCGACTCGCCTGCAACGCCGGCATCCTCCCCGCAATCCTCGACGGAACCTCCCTGCCTCTTGACCTCGGGCGCACCAAACGCTTCTTCACCGAGGCGCAACGTGTCGCCCTCGCCACCACCTACGACGAGTGCGCGGCCGACGGCTGCGACCGACCCTTCTCCTGGTGCGAGCTGCACCACCAAGACCCCTGGGCCAGGAACGGACCGACGGACCTCCACCTCGCGGTGCCGCTCTGCTGCTTCCACCACCATCGCGCCCACGACCCCCGCTACGACGCGACCATGACCACCGATCCCCACGGACGAAAACACCTCCGGCTCCACCTCGCCGAATGAGACTCGACGGCGGACTGACCGTGGAACCGACGTCGAGATCCGGCACCGTCCCCACCGCCTGCGGAGATGTCGCTGGGGACGGTGATCGCACTCGGCCCACCGGAGCAGACCGTGACCTCCGGGTGAAGCGGGGCTCAGCCCTCAGCGCTACCGCGAAGCACTCGGAGATGCCCGCGGCGGCCGACCTCGTCAGCGGCCGCGCTGGCTGGCTCCATGGCGCGCGGACCGGCCGGAGCCTGCTCGACCCTACGGGGACGCCCAGCCTCGCGCACGGCGTCGGCGAGGGCGAGGAGGTCATCAGTGCTCGGCTCGGGGTCCGGGTAGTCGGTCATGAGGCGCACGACGTCCCAGCCCCTCGGTGCCGTGAGCCCGGTCGCGTGCTTGGAGCACATGTCATAGGTGTGCGGCTCGGCGTAGGTGGCCAACGGGCCCACGACGGCCGCCCGGTCGGCGTAGACGTACGTCAAGGTGGCGACCGCCGGCTGGCGACACGCCATTTTGGAGCACTTCCGGGAAAGGTTCACTCCAAGGACTCTATGCCGCGGCCCGGACACCTCGACGAAGGCACGCCGTAGCATGCCGAGGGTGAACCGGACACGATCGAGGGACCGCCACGGGCGTGGGATCCGCGGGCCGCTGGCCTGGCCGGCCGTGCCGGCGATGGTGTCCCGCCGCCAGCGTTTCGACGACCTCGTGCTCGATGCCGCCGACCGCATGCAGCCGTTTCTCGGCAGCAGGTTCTCCGGGGTCGAGTTTGCCGTGGAGGAGGTGCCCCCACAGGATCCGGCTCCGTGGGAGGAGCAGTCCGCCGCGCTGGGCCGGTTGCTCCGTGGCACCTCGGAGCGTCAGCACCGAGTGGTGCTCTACCGGCGGCCCATCGAGGCACGGGCCCAGGACGACGACGACCTCGCCGACATCGTACGTGAGGTCGTGACGGAACAGGTCGCGGCCCTGCTCGGAGTTCCACCCCAGGAGCTCGACCCCAGGATGGACCCGGAGAGCTGACCCGCGACAGGCCATTTCCCTCCCGAAGTGCAGGCCCGGAGTTGGCCGCCACGCGAACCATCCGGTCGGTTGGATCAAGACCCTCGACCGATCAGAATCCCGCTGGCACGCGACGTGCACCATCCGACCGGTTGGATCAGAACCCTGAGGGCTGACCGCGGGGAAACGGTGGTACGTCAGGTGAACCATCCGGACGTCTCTTCAGGGGGGTCCATGGGTGCGCGTCGACGGCAGCTGGGAACTGATCGGGTTCCAGCAATCCTGAGAAGTGGGGCCGGTCCCGCTGGCTGAGGTTGGGGTCGACCTCGTCGCTGAGGTTGGGGTAGAGCTCGTGGGCCAAGGCCCGCGTCGACATCGTGGACCGGGGCTGCGCGGCTGGGACGGCGCGGCTCAGGGCAAGGGGAAGGCGCGGCTCACCGACGACGCGAGGATGCTCGCTTCGAGCGGCATCGCGGAGATCAACCGGCTCGGGCCGGTGCCGGAGGAGCTGAGGAGCGTGCCCCGCAGGGCGCCGCTCCCGGTGATCCGCTGGACCCACACCGATGTCGCCCCGTCCAGCGGCACGACGGCGGTGCGCTCCGAGAGCAGGTCCACCCGCCGGGTGACGACCTGGTCGCCCACCACCGTCTGCACCTGCGCACTGGAGGCTCCGCCGGTCGCGGTCAGGCTCAGGGTCCGCTCCACACCCGTCGTCGCGGGAAGGGCCGCCCCGCCGACCGTGTCGATGACGTCCGAGGACGGCGTCCACGAGAACTCGCCGGGCCCCGGCCCGTCGCCGACCTGGCTCATCGCGGCTGCGACCACGGCGACATCGGAGTCGACGACCACGGCATACGTGCCCTGCGTCAGACCACTCACCAGGACCTCACCGACGGTCCCGGCCGCGACGTTGGCCACCGTCTCACCACCGAGCGGCACCAGGCCGTTCGGCCCGAGAACGGTGAGCCGCACCACGGCATCCTGCTCGCCCGGCACCGCGACCCGCACCGAGGTGGGACCCTCGACCAGCACACCGGGCAGCACCTGGACCGTGCCGGCCGCCGAGGTCGCAGCGACCGTCTCCGCGCCGAGGGCGGTGCTGCCGTCGGTCCAGGTGTCGGTCAGGGTTGCGGCCAGGCCGCCGCCGTCTGCCTGGACGTGGACCGCGGGGCGCTCCTCGCCGGGGGCGAGCGCATCGAGCAGCAGGCTGACCCGGCCGGTGGCCGGGACGCTGACGACGCGGGCCTCACCGATCGGCCCGGCGGCGCCGTGCACCGTGACGTCGGCGGTCACCGGGTTGGCGCCGGGGTTGGCGAGCACGAGTCGCTCCAGGCGCCCCGGGCCGGACCCACCCGCCAGGAGCCACTGGTCCGAGGACCCTTGAGCGCACGGGGTGCTCGCGAGCCCGCGTAGGTCCTTGCCGTCCAGGAGCCACTCCTGGGTCACCGCGACGCCTGGCGCCAGGGCACCGACGCCGGTGACGGGCACCGGGCCGGATGCCGGGAGCCGCACCGATCGCGACTGCGTGCGCGAGGTGGCCTCGAGCAGGGTGTCCGCGCCGGAGGTCAGGGTCAGGGTGCCCGAACCACTCGTGGGTGCGGGCAACAACGCGGTGGGTGCCAGCGCGGTCGCGATCGTGCCCGACACCTGCACGTCCGGGACGCCCTCGATGCCGCTCAGCTCCGGGCCCGGGCAGATCTGCGAGACCCGGGTCGCGAGCGCGGTGCCCACGATGGTGCCCTGCTGCTCCCCCGCGGCAGAGGCGAGGTCGAGCTGGACGGACCCGTTCGTCGCGAGGTGGACCAGGCCGAAGGCTGCGCCGGCGACGGCGACGACGCGGGCCACGCCCCAGAGGTTGACGGCGCTCAGCGCGCGAAGGTGTGGACGCCTCATGGCCGCCTCGACCTCGACTCGCGCCGACCGAAGGGCACCGCGAGGAAGCCGAGAAGGAAGAACAGGGCAAGCTGGGCGGAGTGCCACCAGTGGGCCGGGTCGACCACCGAGATCGTCAGGCGCGTCTCACCAGTGGGCATGGCGTAAGTCGGGGTAGGGGTGCCACCGACGGGTTCGAGGACGACACCGTCGGCCGTGACCACGGCGCGGCTGGCCCACGCCTGAGGCTCGGCGACGACGAGGCGGCTGTCAGCCGGAACGGTGAGGGTGGTCCGGGTGCCGGCGTGCATGCCTGTCGTCTTCACCAGGCGGGCGCCCTCGGGGGTCTCCAGTCGCAGCCTCGGGGGGGCGACGAGGTCGACCTCGTTCGAGCCCGCCCCGACGGGACTGACCCGCCACATCTGCCAGCCGTCGCGGGGCGCGATGCGCTGCAGACCGGCGGTGGAGTCGAGGCGCCGCGCGAGCTCGGGGACGACCCCCTCACGGATGGCGAACAGATCGGTCGCGGTGTCGGCGAACACGGCGGCCCCCGACGTGACGTCGCCGAGGAGCGAGGTCACCACGGGGGCGAGGAGCCCGTCGGACTCGGCCACGGCGGGCAGCGCGCGCACCACGGCCGCGGCCTCCCTGCCGATGAACTGGTAGCCGGCACCCTGTGCACCGGGAGAGACGAACAGGGCCCGGGTCGCGAAGGCTCCTTCGGCCTGGTCGACGGACACGGCGGGGCGCGCGTCGCGCCATGGCGCCAGGCCGGTGCCGAGCGTGGCGACCACGACGCCGCCTGCTCCCGCGAGCACCGCTCCGCAGACGAGGACCACCGTGGCCCAGCGCGCGCTGACACCCAGACGCCCGCCGGTCGCGGCGCGAGACGACTCGCTCACGTGCTCGATCTCGCGTCGGCGCAAAGAGACTCCGTCGAGACCGTGCGCGAGCGAGAAGACGAGGACCAGGGCGAGAGGCAGCAGGAACGTGCCCGGCCAGAGCGTGATGGGATCGCCGGTGCCGGGGACACCGGGCGGAACCGTGCCGAGCCGCAGCGAGGGGCTGAGCAGGGCGGCGGCGAGGAAGAGGAGCGCGAGCAGACCGAGGGCCAGCTGGGCGGGCCGCCAGGACCGGCCCCGCGCGAGAGCGAGCACCCCCACCGCGAGGAGCGGGAGCGAGGTCCAGACCAGCGGCGACCCGGCGCCGCCCGGGATCAGGAGCGCCAACCGCCAGGGCTCGGGCACGGGGCCACCCCACTGGGCGACCCCCACGCCGGCGAGCAGGACGGTCCAGGACGACTCCGCAGATCGGAGAAGCCACGGGCCCAGCACAGCGAGCGGGACGACGGCGAGCGTCAGGGCGTGCGCCCGGGCGCCACGGCGCAGGAGCGCCAGCACCAGTGCGAGCACCACGACCGCGCCGAGCAGGAGAGGGACGAACGCGCCGAGCACCACGGCGGCCAGGGAGGCTGCGAATGCCGTGGTGGCGGTGGAGCGACGGATCGCCATCGCCCACATGCCCGACGCGACGGCAGGGAGGAGCACCAGAGCGATCACGGCACCGAGACGACCCTGCGCGACGGAGGCCGCGGCGACCCCGGTGCAGGCCCACGCGAACGCGGCCAGCCCGCGCACCCAGCGGGTGGCGGCCACCGGCCTCAGCGCGAGGTAGGCACTGACCGCGGCGAGCGGCATCCCGAGGATGAGGATGAGGGCAACGACCAGACCCGAGGGGGACGTGGGAGCCGGGACCAGGGGCACGTGGTCGACCACCCAGGCGGGGGCCGCGAGCAGGGCGGTGTGCGGGCCGGCGGGGTCGGGCCCGCCGAGGCCGGCGCCGGTCCAGCCGTCGGTCCAGGCGTGCCACAGGCCGGTGGCGCCGGCGCGGGTGCCGACGAGCTCGCCACCGGAGAGGCCCGAGCCTGATCCGGTGAGGACGTCCACACCCAGGGAGCGCCCCGCCGCGGCGGCCACCGCGGCGGC
>JBDSVV010000011.1:0-5284 GCA_039927035.1 Ornithinibacter sp.
TCCAGACCCCCGAGGCGCGCACCATCATCATCAGCCCGTTCGACAAGTCCTCGATGCATGCCATCGAGAAGGCGATCCAGGTCGCCGACCTCGGGGTCAACCCGAGCAACGACGGCACCATCATCCGCTGCATCATGCCGCAGCTGACCGAGGAGCGTCGCCGCGAATACGTCAAGATGGCCCACGGTCAGGCGGAGGACGCACGCGTCTCGCTGCGCAACATCCGCCGGCAGGCCAAGACCACGCTGGAGAAGCTCGTCAAGGACGGTGACGTCGGCGAGGACGACGGCGCGCGCGGCGAGAAGGAGCTCGAGTCGGTGACCAAGCGGCACGTCGACCAGGTCGACGACATGCTCAAGCACAAGGAAGCCGAGCTCCTCGAGGTCTGAGCGCAGCCGCCCGACGATCATGACCGAGCTTCCCAGCCAGAGCCAGGACCTCTCCGAGGGTGACCCCTCGGAGCGTGCCGTGGTGGCCGAGCGGAGGGCGAAGAAGCCCAAGGCGGGTCGTGACCTGCGGGCTGCCGTGGGGGTGGGCCTCTTCCTCGGAGGGCTGGTGATCGGCACCCTGATCGTCGATGCGCGTGCCTTCCTCGTGGTGCTCATCGCCGCGATCTGCCTCGGGGCCTGGGAGCTGCGGCGGGCGATCGCCACCAAGGGTGCCGTGGTGCCCTTCCTCCCGCTGGTGCTGGGGGCGGTCGGCATGCTCTCCTCCGCCTACCTGCGCGGCGCCGAGGCCCTCGTCATCACCTTCGGGCTGACCCTGATCGGGTTGCTCGTCTGGCGGGTCGCCGACGGGCTGGCCGGTGCGGCCCGCGACCTCTCCGCGTCTGCCTTCGTGGCCTTCTACCCGATCTTCCTCGGTGGCTTCGCCTCTCTGATGCTCGCTGCTCCGGACGGGCGTCAGCGGATCGTCGTCTTCATCCTCGTCACGGTCTTCTCCGACATCGGCGGGTATGCCGTGGGTGTCGTCTTCGGGAAGCACCCCATGGCGCCGTCGCTGAGCCCGAAGAAGTCGTGGGAGGGCTTTGCGGGGTCCGTCGCGACGTGTGCGGTGGTCGGCTCGCTGGCGATGCCGTTGCTGTTGGACGGCATCTGGTGGACGGGGGCCGTGCTTGGCGCGGTCGCCGCCGCCGCCGCGACGCTGGGTGACCTCATCGAGTCCAGCATCAAGCGGGACCTCGGCATCAAGGACATGGGGTCCGTTCTCCCGGGCCACGGCGGGCTGATGGACCGTCTCGACTCCCTGGTCGTCGTGGCACCCATCGCCTGGGCGCTGCTCCTGCTCTTCACTCCCGCAGGCTGACCCAACACGGTCAGCGACCTCCCGGGCGGCCGCGGTCGAGCATCCTGGAGGAAGGGTGTCGGTTCCACGCTCAGGATGCCGTCCGGGGACGTGACGCTGAGGCACTGCACCCGGCGCGCCAACCGCGCGAAGCTGGCCGTGTAGGGGGAGTCGCTCGTGATGGTCCAGACCCGACCGGTGGGCTCACCGGCGCGCTCCACCTCGACGGTCGTCCTTTCGAGCCGGCGGTGCAGGTTCCCCCGACCGATGTCGACGAGGCGGGGCAACCGTCGACCGATCGAGTCCACGCGCGCGTCGGGGAGGGCGACCACGGCGCTCGGCAGGTCGAGGGTGAGGACCTCGTGGACGCCGTCGATGAACGGGGTGGCATCGTCGAAGCCGAGGTCGGTGGCGTGGATCCGGTCGGCATCGACCAGTCGCGAGGTGAGCGCGGCTTCGAGCTCCTGCGGGGTCAGCGGCGCCCGGTCGAGGGAGACCGCGGTGGCCAGGGTCTCGAGGTGGTCGCGAACCGACTCCGACCACCGGGACGTGTCGTCATCGACATCCGGCACCCGCATGGTCGGCATGCCGGGCACGCTCAGGACCGGCCCCCCAGGCCGATGGCGACCTCGCTTGGCCTCGGACCCCCTCCATCGGCCGAACAGCGTCATTGCGGTCCTCTCCCCGTCGTCGTGGGCCTCTCCTTGACCCCCGGCGCGTTCAACGCCAGGGCTTTGGTGCACGCCCGCGGGCGGCATTGGGGCGGATCCGCCTGAACCTGAGACAATCGACGCACCATGGAGCAGACCCCCAGCCCCCGTCCCGCCCCCGGGCAGCTCACCTTCGCCGCGCCTCGTCGCGGCAAGCCGCCGCGACACCTCGCCGACCTCTCCGTCGCCGAGCGCCGGGAGGCGGTGACGGCTCTCGGCCACCCGGCATACCGGGCCAACCAGCTCTCTACCCACTACTTCGAGCGGCTCGTGGAGTCTCCGGAGGAGATGACCGATCTGCCCAAGGCGGTTCGCGACGACCTGGTGCGCGACCTTCTCCCGACGCTGCTCACGCCGGTGCGCCAGCTGACAGCCGACCGTGGCGCGACGGTGAAGCAGGTGTGGCGCCTCTTCGACGGTGCGCTGGTGGAGTCGGTCGTCATGCGCTACCCGCGGCGGGTGACGGTGTGCATCTCCAGCCAGGCGGGCTGCGGGATGAACTGCCCGTTCTGTGCCACCGGGCAGGAGGGCCTCACCCGCAACATGTCGGCCGGCGAGATCGTCGAGCAGGTGGTCGGCGCGGCTCGGCTCCTTCGACGTGGAGAGCTTCCGGTCGTCGGCGAGCAGGGGGAGCGCGCGGGGCTCGGCGAGGAGTCCGACGAGCAGGCGGGGGATCCCTTCGGCCCGGACCGGGTGAGCAACGTCGTCTTCATGGGGATGGGTGAGGCTCTCGCGAACTACAAGGCCGCGATCGGCGCGATACGCCGCCTCACCGAGCCCGCACCCTCGGGTCTGGGGATCTCCGCTCGGGGGATCACGATGTCGACCGTCGGGCTCGTTCCCGGCATCGACAAGCTCACCGAGGAGGGCATCCCCGTCACCCTCGCCCTCTCGCTGCACGCCCCCGACGACGAGTTGCGTGACGAGCTCGTCCCGATCAACACCCGGTGGAAGGTCGACGAGGCGATCGACGCCGCCCACCGGTACCACGTGGCGACCGGTCGCCGGGTGAGCATCGAGTACGCCCTGATCCGCGACATCAACGACCAGGCCTGGCGGGCCGACCTGCTGGGTGAGAAGCTCGCGCGACGTGGCCGCGGGTGGGTCCACGTCAACCCGATCCCGCTGAACCCCACACCGGGCTCGAAGTGGACGGCATCGCGGCGCGGGGTGGAGCAGCAGTTCGTCGAGCGGCTCCGGGCGCACGGCATCCCCACCACCGTGCGCGACACGCGCGGATCAGACATCGACGGGGCGTGCGGGCAGCTGGCAGCATCGACCGCGTGAACCACCCTGCTGCAGGCCGAGGCGCTGGATGCCGGGGAGCCGGGTCAGGGGTGGACCTGCTTCGGCGAGAGCATGCTCTCCTCGACCTCGCCGGGGAGCAACCTCGAGCAGGCCGACTGGGTCGGGGCGTGGGCCCCCGGCGGCGGGGAGCGGGTCATGGCCGACGACATCGGCATCCCCCTCGCGAAGGGGTCACAGCTCGTCGTGCAGGTGCACTACAACCTGCTCGCCGGCACCGGCTCAGACCGCAGCACGGTGCGCCTGCGACTCTCGGAGGCGGCCGGGAGAACCAAGCAGGCGCTGGTGACGATGTTGCTGCCAGCTCCGGTGGAGCTCCCGTGCCGGGACGACAGGACCACGTCGATGTGCAGCCGGGTCGTGTCTGTGGCCGACATCCGCACCCGCTTCGGCCAGAACCCTGCCACCGCGGACCTGCTCCACCTGCTGTGCGGGCCTCCGAAGGAGGGTCCCGTCCAGGACTGCACCAGGCCGATCCGGGAGAAGGGCACGATCCGGGCGGTGAGCGGGCACCTGCACCTGCTGGGGCGCACCATCACGGTCGACGTCAACAAGGGCACTCGGCGGGCCCAGCGCGTGCTCGACATCCCGCTCTGGAACTTCGACGATCAGGGGTCCATCGCGCTCGACACCCCCGTGCCGGTCGGCCCCGGTGACACCGTCACCGTGACCTGCACGCACGACCAGTCGTTGCGCGACCTGCTGCCCGCGTTCACGGGGCAACCCGAGCGATACGTCGCCTGGGGTGAGGGCACCACCGACGAGATGTGCCTGGGCACCGTCTTGCTGACCCGTCCCTGATCCGACCTACTTCCCAGGCCCCAGGGCTCGGGGCGGGCTCAGGAGGGCGAGGGCCTCGTCGACGTCTGCGACGAGGTGCACGGCATCCTGCATCGCTCGACCACGAGCCAGCGCCCGCAGGGCGGGCCAGACCGGAAGGGTCCGGGTCCAGTGCGCGTGGTCGACCAGGACGAGCGGTGGTGGCGCGGGTGCGGCATCCGGCGAGTAGTAGAGCCTGGTGGCGGCCTGGAAGACCTCCTGCACGGTGCCGGCAGCGCCGGGGAGCACGATGATGCCAGCGGTGCAGCGCGCCAGCAGGCCGTCCTCGCGCACCGCGTTGGAGAAGTACTTCGCGATGCCGGTGCAGAAGGCGTTCGGTGGTTCGTGACCGTAGAACCACGTGGGGATGCCGATGCTGGCACCCCGACCGGGCACGCACTCGCCGCGAACGAGGTCGTCGTGCACCGCCAGCCCGGCGCTCGCCCACGCCCCCACATCGGGGAGGTAGCCCGGCGCCGTCCCGAGTTCTCGCAGGGCACCGTCCAGCGCGGCAGGGCTCCGGGCGAAGGCACCGAGATTCGCTGCCTCCATCGCACCGGGGCCACCACCGGTGGCGACGGTGAGACCGGCCGACGCGAGGGAGTGGCCCAGCCGCGCCGCCGCGGCATACTCCGCCGTTCCTCGTCGCAGCCCGTGGCCGCCCATCACCCCCACCACGGGGGAGCCGGCGAGCACCTCGGTCAGGGCGTCGCTGATCGAGTCGTCGTGGATGGCGCGAAGCAGCGTCACGAAGGCGTCGTGCCCCAGGTCGGCGTCGGCGCTCCAGCGGTGGGCCCGCGCGTCGGGGGTGGCGTCGTAGCCGTGCTGGGCCAATCCGGCATACAGCTCGTGCGCTTGGTAGAGGGTCGAACGGTAGGGGTCGACCGGGGCGTGCGGGTCGGTGGGGAAGACGAGCGCGCCGTGCAGCCTGAGGTGGTGGGCCAGCACATCACTGGTGCGGCCACCGAGCACCACCAGGCCCTCGAGGTCGGTGCGTCGCAGCAGGGCCGCCTCGCGATCGTCGAGGTCGAGGTCCTGCAGGCGCAGCCCGGCGAGGGAGTCACCCGAGTCGATCGCCGCATCCAACGCGTCGACGCTCTGGATCTCTCGCACCTCTCGGACCCTACCCGGGAGGCTCAGTGAGCGGTGAGGCGATCGAGGAGGGT
>JBDSVV010000012.1:0-3051 GCA_039927035.1 Ornithinibacter sp.
GTAGTTGTACTCGTGGAAGAAGCCGGCGCAGAACTCGCGGACGTGAGCCAGTGAGGCGAAGGATGCCGGGAAGTCGGGCAGGTACTTCAGGGTCTTGTTAGATATGCGGGTGATCGACACCTCGATCATGGGTCTTGCCGTCCATGACCCTCTTCGATTGGAGACCCCTTGACCTTCGTGCCCAGCCTTGTTCGCGTGCGTTCCGAGACTCATGTTGAGACCATCAGTCTCGGCCATCCGCTTCTGGATGATTACCTCGCGTTCGTGGGGGCCCGGGCACGGCTCAACACCTGGTTGGCGGTCGCCTTCGATCTGAAGGTCTTCTTCTCGGTGATCGCCAAGGACCCCGTTGATGTCACGCCGGCTGATGTCTTCACGTTCTTGAAGGAGCAACGATCGCCGCGGCGGGGGGTCAAAGTCGTACGTCTGGAGGACGGCGAGGTGGGGTTGTCGGCTCGCACTATCAGGCGACGGCTGTCCAGCGTGAGCGGTCTCTTCGGGTATCTGATCGCCCACGGCGATGCAGGAGTGACGGTCAATCCCGTTCCCCGAGGGCTTGCCGCCCGTCGGTCGGGAAGGCGCCCTGGCGCCCGGGGCGTGCCGCTGATCCGGACGCCTCGCACCCTCCCGCGGGTGTGTTCACCTGCGGAGGTTGATGGGCTTCTCACCGCACTGCGGACCCAGCGGGATCGGGCGATGGTCGAGGCCATGGTCCTTGGTGGTCTGCGGCGTTGCGAGGTCTTGGGACTGCGCCTTGAAGACCTCAAGATAGGCGAAAGCCGAGTGTTCATTGCTGAGGGCAAGGGCGGACACCAGCGCGTCGTCCCGGTGTCGTCTCGGTTCTTCGTGAGCGTTGGCCGCTACCTCGAGGAGGAACGCCCGAGGACCTCAACGACCAATCAGGCGTTCGTGGTCCTGAAGGGGCCCCGGCGTGGCCATGCTCTGTCTGCCGCCGGCCTCGACGAGATCATCGATGGGGCCCGTCGTCGCGCCGGGATCGAGCGCCTGACCTGTCATCAGCTTCGACACACCTGTCTGACCCGGCTGCGCGAAGCCGGGATGGCCCTCGAAGCGGTCCAGGCGCAGGCCGGCCACCGCTCGACGACCCGGATCTACCTTCATCTGACCAACACATGGCTCGCCGCGGAGTACATGCAAGCGACAGCTGCGATCGATGCCCAAGTCGACGGGCTCGCCCAATGAAATCGTCGCTGGTGCTTGGAAGTGGCTGCGAGGACTTGGTGGCTCTCTATCAGGCTGATCTCGCCGCGGCTGGCATGGGAACGGGGCCGGAGACGTTGACGCCCGCCCGTGCTTTCTTCACGTTGGTAGGTCGACCTGAGGACTGGGCCGCGTTGAGCCTCGATGAGCAACGCAGCATGCCACTGCCCACCCGTCGATTCGTCACCTGGATGATGGCGACACAGCGATTGACAGCGACCGCGGCGTATCTGGTGACGGCGCGTCCCCATCTCGCCAAGATCGCTCGGCGTGCAGATCCTGGGTTCACTGCCCGATTCGACACCACCGCGGCCGCACTGGGGTTCTCCGCGAAGGACGTGCAGGCCCAGTGGTGCGCTCTCACGAAGGTTGCCGCGCTGCATGGCGTGGCTGCCGATGAACTGACTCGCAGCGATATCCGTGCTGGGCGTGAAACCCTCGTGTCGGCATATGCGGCCATTCGTCCAGCTGGTCATGGGAACGAGGCGCTCAGTCGCGCGATCTTCGGCGCGGAGGCGACGATGTTCCACTCGGGCACCCTTGATGACGCGCCCGGCAAGGCAGTCAAAGGTCGCCCGAGTGCGAAGGGGAACGGTGTGCCGATACCCCCACGCATGGCAGCGACGATAGAGAACTACATCGCCCAGGTGCAGACCACCCACCGCCCTTCGACGGTCACCCACATCGCTTCGGAGTTGCAGGAATTCGGTTGCTTCATGGGCCAGAGCGCTCCAGAGGTGGCCAGCATCTCGGAGATACGACGCTGCCACATCGAGGCCTACAAACTCTGGCTTGCCGAACGACCGGCGCGCACGAAGGGCAACAGGTTGAGCCGGGCCTCGATAGCGAAGCACCTCTCAAGCCTCCGCACCTTCTTCGAGCGCCTGACCGAATGGCACTCAGACGACGCTCCTGAACGGGTGCTGCTCTTCTCCGGGGACCTTCCGATCCTCGATCATCCCTTGCCCCGCTTCCTGGACGACGGCGCCGCTGCCAAGCTCGCAGTCGCGGCGCGCGCCGACCCGGACCCGTTTGTGCGGCTCTGCGTGGAGTTCCTCGCCCGCACAGGCATGCGCAAAAGCGAATTCTTGGATCTGAAGATTGGCGCGGTGGTCCAGATTGGCTCAGCTTTCTGGCTTCGGGTCCCCGTCGGCAAACTCCACAACGACCGCTACATACCGCTTCATCCTCAGCTCAAGATTCTCCTCGACGAGTGGCTCTCAGGTCGTCCCAGCTGCTTGCGGACGGAGTTCTTGTTCACCGAACGGGGCCGTCGCATCAGCGTTTCGCGGGTCGACCGGGCGGTGACCAAAGCAGCCACTACCGCAGGCATAGGGCACGTATCTCCCCACCAGCTCAGGCATACCCTTGCCACCCAGGCCATCAACCGCGGCATGTCCCTCGAAGCGATCGCAGCCTTGCTGGGTCATCGGTCGATGACCATGACGATGGTCTACGCACGCATCGCCGACAGGACGGTCGCAGAGGAATACTTCGCCGTGAGTGACCAGGTTGAAGCGCTCTACGACCGGGCCACCCCGCTGCCGGCCACGGCCGAAGGCGCCGAGATGCTCAAGCTCCGCCGGGAGATGCATCAGCGGATGCTCGGCAACGGCTACTGCGCCCGACCGGTCGAGCTCGACTGCCACTTCGAGTCGATCTGTGAATCGTGCACCTTCTTCGTCACCACCATCGAGTTCAGACCGACCCTGCAACGCCAACGCGACGATGCCGCAGCCAAGGGCCAGATCGGTCGCCAACAGATCTTCGACGGCCTATTGAGCAGACTCCCCGACCAAGCCTCTTGACACGGATCACCCGCATAATGAA
>JBDSVV010000013.1:0-7049 GCA_039927035.1 Ornithinibacter sp.
GCCTTCATCGTCTGGATCCGCTCGGTGGAGGCGTCCTCGGGGATCACGATGACCAGTGGGTAGCCGCTGATCGCCGCCGCCATCGCCAAGGCGATCCCGGTGTTGCCCGACGTGGCTTCCAGGAGGGTGTCGCCGGGGGAGATCTCCCCTCGCGCCTCAGCGCCCCGGATCATGGTGATCGCCGGCCGGTCCTTCACCGAGCCGGCCGGGTTGTTCCCCTCGAGCTTGGCGAGCAGCACGTTGCCGCGGCGTTCGTTCTCCGCCCCGAGCAGGCGCTGCACACGCACCAGTGGAGTGTCGCCGATGACGTCCTCCATCGTGGGGTACACCGGAGGGTTGCTCACACGCCGGAGTCTACGACGGCGCACGCCGAAGAACCGCAGCCGACTGCTCGACCCCGGCTCGAGGTGAACCTGCCTCCCTTCGCCGCCATGGGACCTGGTGGCTGCGGCGCCGTCGAGGTAGGCGGGATCGGTCCGGCGGCGGTCGTCGGAGAACGGGTCTGCGCAGATCAGGGGGTCATCGCCCCTGCGCGATGACCCCCTGTGTCAGCTCGTATCAGCGGACCGTGACCACGTCGCGTTTCGTGCTTTGCGCGGTGGCGCATTCAGTTGTCTGCCACACCTTGGCCCGCGTCAGCAGCACGGCGGCCATGCTGACGACGGTCCCAAGGGTCGCGATGCCGGTCTCGCCCGCGACGAGGGCCAGGCTCACCGGCGTGGTCGAGGCGATCGCGGCGAAACCGAAGTCGAAGGTGAGGTTGGCGGTGGTGTGACCGAGTGTCACGGCCCAGGTGCTACCTGAGCGGTCCCACAGCCAGGCGTAGAAGACGCCGGCTGCGGTGATCGTCAGCACCGCGATCGGTGCTGCGATCCAGCGTGAGCCGTCGGTGTCGTAGGTCGTGGCGATGAGGATGAGCGGCAGGTGGAACAGCCCGTGGACGAACCCCGTCGTCACGGCCGCGCGCCGCTTGGTGGTGAGCTGCTGGACGCGGGGGAGCATGAAGCCGCGCCACCCGATCTCCTCGCCCATCAAGATCACCATCATGACGGCGAAGTTGATCACGTTGTTGGTCACGAAGTTGAAGGTGGTGACGCCGGTGATGTGCAGCGGGCGCAGGTGGCCAGCCCCGAGGAGCAGCGCCGAGCCGAATGCCCCGCCGCAGACCAAGAGTGGAACACCGAGCGCTGAGCCCCAGGTGCTGACGCCGGCCCGGCCGACGCCGATGCTGCGCCAGAGCTGTCGGCGGGTGCCGCGAGGGAACATCGTGAACGTCATGATCGTGACAGCCGTGGCTGGGATCAGCGCGGTGAGGATGACGTTGATGCCTGCGTCGGGGATGGCGAGGGCCAACGCTATCGCGAGGCCGAAGGTGATGGTGGTGAAGGCGAGGACCTCGCGCAGTGGAGCGCGACTTGGGCTGTGGTTCTGGGTGGTTTCCATGCCTTGAGCCTGCTCGCCCGGCAGGGTCTCCCGCGTCTGGCTGGAGGCCCATTCTGAAGGGGTCTGGAGATGGAGTCAGGCGCGACCCGGGACCGCCAGCCCGCTCTCGTAGGCGTACATCACGAGCTGTGCGCGGTCGCGGAAACCCAGCTTGGTCAGCAGGTGGCTGACGTGGGTTTTCACCGTGCCGTAGCCCATGTGCAGCAGCGCCGCGATCTCCTGGTTGGACAACCCCTGCGAGACCGAGAGCAGCACCTCGCGCTCACGCTCGGTCAGGCCGTCCTTCGATGCCGGGTCACGCCCGGCCGGCAGCGCGGCGAACCGTTCGATCAGCCGCCGGGTGACCCGCGGGTGCAGCAGCGCCTCACCGGCCGCGACGACCTCGATGGCGTCGAGCAGCTGGTCGGGTCGGGTGTCCTTGAGCAGGAACCCGCTCGCCCCTGCACGCAGCGCCTCGAGTACCACCTCGTCCTCGTCGAACGTGGTCAGCACCAGGATCCGCGTCGCCTGGCAGGCCGGGTCGGCGAGGATCGTGCGGGTCGCGGCGAGGCCGTCCAGGTGCGGCATCCGCACGTCCATCAGCACCACATCGGGGGCAGTGCGTCGGCACAGCGTCACCGCCTCCAACCCGTCGCGAGCCTCCCCGACGACCTCCACGCCCTTGGATGAGCCAAGCAGCAGGACGAACCCGGCCCGCACCAGGTCCTGGTCATCGACCACCGCGACCCTGATCATCGGCCGGCTCCCAGGGGCAAGGTCGCGTGCACACCGAACCCCTCGCTTTCGGCGCCGTGATCCAGGGCGCCTCCGACGAGGCGGGCACGCTCCTGGAGCCCGAGCAGCCCGTGGCCGGCTCCCTTGATGTTGGCAGTGGCGCGCCTTGGGCCGGGGTCCCTGATCTCGATGTCGAGCTCCTTGTCGTTGACCATGACATTGACCGTCGCGGCCGCCGCAGAGGAGTGCTTGATGACGTTGGTCAGCGACTCCTGCACGATGCGGTAGGCCGCCAGCGACAGAGCAGCATCGACACCGTCGCCTGGGCCGGTTCTGACCAGCTCGACCGCCAGCCCCGCGGACCGCACGTCCTCGACCAAGGCGGTCAGGTCTTCCAGTCCGTGGGTCGGAGGCCGGGTGCCGTCCTCACTCTCCTCGCGCAGCATCCCCAGCATCGACCGCGTCTGCTCCAGGGCCTTGCGGCTGGTGTCAGCGATGATCCCGAGCGACTGCTCGGCAGCGGCCGGATTCGTGCGGATCACGTGCGCCCCCACCCCTGCCTGCACCGCGATCAGCGACATGCTGTGCGCGACCACGTCATGCAGCTCCCGGGCGATCCGCAGCCGCTCCTCGGTCACCGCCTTCTGCACCCGGTCACGCTGCTGTTCCCGCCGCGAGCGCAGCGCCTCCGCCAAGGCCCACCCCGCCACGAGCAGCGCGACACCCAGCACGACGTCCTTGATCCGCAGATCCGGCACCCCCGCCAGCCCCAGCCCCACGAAGGAGGCGACCCCCACCCCGAGCCCCACCACCCCGGCTCGCCGGCTGCCGTGCGTTGCGAGGGAAAACAGGCCGAAAGGCATCAGCAGCGACAGCAACCCGATGTAGTGGAAGGTGCCACTGACCACTAGCGCGCCGGCCAGAAACACGGCATACGAGGTCACCGGTCGCGTCCGCCGCCACGCCAGCGACCCCGCCGCGACCACTGTCGCCAGGGCCGAGACCACGTTTGGCTCGTGAAGTCGCGGGTCAATGGCGCCCATGTCAGCCGCTAGCAGGGAGGTCAGCGCAAGGGCTGCAGCAGCGATCCCGATGACGGGATCAACGAACGGGTCGACCCGGCGCGCCAGGGATCCCCACTCACTCCGCCGGTGAGCCGGCTCAATCACTCTGGCGCGCATGGCCCGAGGCTACGGCGAGAAGTGTGCCCCCGTCCTCTGCCCACAGACCAACCTCGGCGAGTCCGAAGGTAGAGGCGAAGGTCCGCCAGCCGCGGTTGTCGACGGCCAACTCCCCAATCAGATCAGTACACGGGCGTCATATCTCTCTCGGCGGCGAGCCGAGTTCTCCGAGTTCACCATTCGGTTGCCGCCTCAGGCGGCATGCCGACCGCATCCGACGTCAGCGACCGAAGCGCCGCGTTCGAGCTTGTGGATCACGCCGTCCAGTGCCGGTAGCCGCTCGCTGACCAGGTGGGCGTTGTACATGGTGGAAGAACCGTTCGCACCCGTCGTGCACCTCGGTGTGGTGTTCGTGCCAGCCGAGCCCTGACTGATTGCGGGCCGCCTTGAGGACCCCGTCGATGTCGTGCACCGTGCCGAGGGCGATCTGGAAGAAGCCGGGCAGGTATGCCGGGCTGGTTGGGTCGCTCAGCACAGCTGCCTGCTCGGGCGGAAGCGTGCACTGGCCGGTGTTGGCCTCGTGGTCGACGTAGCCGCCGGCGGCCTGAGCTGCCAGCCACTCGTGGGCGTACGGCTCGCCCGTACTGGTGGCCTCGGCCAGCCGGGAGGGTGTCCCCGGTCGCGCAGCCATGGTGGTGTATTGGCCGAGCTTGTCCACATCGATGGCGGGTGCCTGCTGCAGGTCGGTCATGATGATTCCTTTCGGTGCTGACATGTGTGCTTTCGGAGATGGGGGGGAGGCCTGGCGAGGGCCGTCATCCGGCGCGCTCCATCGCGGGCTCCTTCTCGACGGCCGCGGCGGGCGGGGTGAACCGGGCTCGGCCGGCGAAGAACAGCCCGCGCTGCGGCAGCCAGAAATCGCCGAGATGTGTGGGCTCGAGCAACGGGCCGCGCGGACCAAGGTCCACGCCGTCCAGCGCCGCGTCACCGCCGGCGACTCGCCACACCTGTAATGGGGCGGCCTTGAAGCGTGGGCCGTTGGGGGTGTGTCCGAGCAACCTGATCCGCCCCGAGCGCAGGATCCCCCCGGCCATTGGTCCGAACGAGTTGAGCACGACGTCCCTGTCCCAGAACCATTGCGGCGTGGCGCCGCCCATGCTGGTCATCATCCGCGTGGCCGGCGTCGCCTCGAGGATGATCCGCCACGAGAGCCGGTCAGCCATGCTGACATCAAGGGTCCAGGCGTCTCGCCACGTCACCTCGATAGCGTCGACCCGCTCCACCGTCGCGACCGACCCGAAGTAGCGGGGACAGCTGAGTTTCGGATCAGTGTTGGTGAAGATCGTCCAGCGGCCCTGTGGGTCCCGGTGCCAGATCGTCCGATATGCCGCGCCCAGTGAGCTGGCCAACATGTCTCGCAGGGCGAGGTAGTGCCCACCGGCGTACGGCACGCCCATCACGCCATAGCCGGTGAAGCGCTCATCGGCGCCCCGGGCGAGTCGCGGGTTCCCTGTAAGAGTGTGAACCGTATGTCTGGGAGTCGTAGCCATGACCTCAGCATCGATCGTCGACCCTGACCGGCGCATGAGGCATCAGCCTCAACTTCGCGCCAAGCTTTGGGAGCGCACACGAGGGCATCTGTCGACGACGCTTGAAACCGACGGCCCGACTCGCGCGCCGCGACCACGGCCGGGCACCCGGACCATGCCGAACGCTCGCCCCGATTCGCTGGTCGCTACCGCGGCGGCAGGCGGCGGTAGGACGCGTCTTCCTTGTCGCGAGGTTGGCGGACTAATCGTTCGATGCCGCCCAGTCAGGGGCTCAGATGGTCGTCCAAGGAGCCCACGTCGGCGATCTCCCACGTCGGCGATCTTGCCGCCGTCTAGGTGGCAGATGACCGCCTGGTCAATGCGAAAGGATTTGCGGCCTCCTGAGACGCCGGCGAAGTCGCGGCGGAGTGTGCCGGTCACGATCACACGTGCCATTTCCACGTTCCCCTGGGCCAGCACCTCCTGAACCTCGTGGCGGAGGTCGGGCATGGCTGCCACGGCGTCGCGCCACACCTGCTTCTCTGCTTCACGGTCCTGAGTTGAGAGCCCCCGCGGGGCATGGACCACGACGTCATCATGCAAGAGGTCATCGAATGCATCGACATCACCTGAGTCGCCGGCGGCCAGCCAGCGGACAACGACGGACGAGGGCTGCTCCACGCCTCATTGTCTCCCAGAGCCGTAACGGGTGCCTGGAAAATGCCGGTCGATTCGTCTGTTCATCGGCCGGCTTTGGCAGATCGTTGACGCCAACGGGCGGCGAAAAAGGACTGTGTGGATGGCCAACGCAGCCAGAAAGTGCTGGGCCGTGGTTGGGGACCGCGAGTGTGACCCCCGAAAGGACTGGCTTCGTGCCTTGTTGCGACCTGTGCGCTCGTGGTTCCCGGCCCCGGCCGGGTTGGAGGAGCTGGCCTGATCAGGAGCTTGACCACCTGGCGTTCGCAGCGCCGGATGTGTCTCATCACAGTCCTGCCGAGCCTCCGTCCCGGACCGGAACCACGTCCCGCGTCCGGTTCCGTCGTCAGAAGCTTGCCGCGATGCTCACCACCGCCGCGAACCTGCGGGTCCACGCTTCCTGGGACACCGAGACGACCAGCACCGTGGTAGCGCTGCGGACCTTGGCTCGTCGCGCGCACGCGATGCTGAAAGAGGCACGCGAGCTGCAGAAGGCAATCGTGGCCATCATCCGCAGCTGGCACCCTGACCTGCTCGAGGAGTTCGGCGTCGGACCGATCGTGGCCGCGACGGGTGTTGTGCGCCTGGTCCCACCCCGGCCGGATCCACTCCGAGGCGGCATTCGCGATGCTCGCCGGCGTAGCGCCGATCCCGGCGAACAGTGGCCACGTCACCACCCGTCATCGGCTCAATCGTTACGGCGACCGCCAGCTCAACAACGCACTGCACACCGTGGTCCAGAGCCGGATCCAGTACCAGAGAGCCACCCGCGATTATGTCGCTCGACGCATTGCCGAAGGCAAGACCGGCCAAGAGATCAAACGCTGCCTTGCCAGTTACGTCGCCCGCGACCTCTATCGGCTCCTTGAAAACACGGCCACGACGGCTTGACGAAGCATAGGAGCGTCGCGCCACCCGCGGAGCGAGGATTGGTGAAAGGGAGTCATCATGGGTCTCGACGTGGCCGCGGCGGCAAAATGGTGGAGAACCAACCTCTTGGCGATGGCCCGGAAGACTGGTCGTGTTGATGCGGGCAGGTCACGCTGTGAACTGGGAGGGGCTATGAGCGATGACGCGGTGGCCGATGAGGACCTCCAGAAGGTCCACTTGGAGCCACTGACACCCCACGAAGCCACAATCACGCTGGTCAACTACGACCCAAACTGGCCGGCCATGTTCGAGCGGGAGTCCGCCCGTATCCGCGAGGTCCTCGGCGATCGGGTTCTCCTCATCGAGCACGCCGGCTCCACCTCGGTGCCCGGTCTGGTGGCCAAGCCGATCATCGACATCATCCTTGCCGTGGCGGACTCGGCCGATGAGGCCAGCTATGTCCCGCCCCTGACAGGAGTGGGCTACCGGCTGGTCATCCGGGAGCCGGACTGGTTCGAGCACCGCGTGTTCAAGGGGCCTGACACCGACATCAACCTCCACACCTTCAGCGTCGGCACGGTCGAGATCGACCGGATGCTGCGGTTCCGGGACCGGCTGCGGACCCACGCCGGGGACCGCGCTCAGTACGCCGATACCAAGTGCACGCTGGCCGCTC
>JBDSVV010000014.1:0-4668 GCA_039927035.1 Ornithinibacter sp.
GGCCCGACCCGGGGCCCGGCGGCCACGCCGCCGACGGCCCCGTGAGCACGCTCGCCCAGGACCGCCCGATCGCGCGGGAGTCCTCCCTGGGGTCACCGCCGATTGCCGCCAGCCGATCCGCGAAAGCCCCTGCGAGGGCGAGGTACTGGGCCGCCTCGGGCTCGCCGTGGCGTGGGGCGAGGGCACGCCGGCCGGAGGCTGACACGGCATACCGCAGGGTCGGTCGACCCCGGGTCGCGGAGGGTTCCGCCGGCTCGACCTGGACGAGCCCCTCGTCGAGCAGGATCCGCAGGTGGTGGCGGGTCGTGTTGGGGTGTCCGCCCAGCGTTGCAGCGATGTCCGCGACCGTTGCCCGCCCCTGGAGATCTCCCAACGCACGCAGCACCCTGGCACGCGGGACGTCGGGTGCGAGCGCCTCGTCGGGGGCCGGAGTTGGAGCCGGGCCCAGGGGTGGAGTATTTTTCACAATGTCATTGTATTTAACTTCTTCGAGGAGGACCACATGGAGCGCACCACCATCCCCGTGACCGAGACCCAGCATTCCTGCGCGTGCGGTGAGCACGACCACGGCGTGCCTGAGCTCGACGTGCGCGCCGTGCCCCACGCCATCCGGCACGCGACCGTCTTCGGCGCGCTCTCCGCGATCCCGTCCGGCGGGTCCTTGGACCTCGTCGCGCCGCACGACCCCAAGCCCCTGCTCGCGCAGATCGCCGAGCGTGAGGAGGGTGCGTTCAGCGTGCGCTACCTCGACGAGGGCCCGGAGGCCTGGCGCCTGCGGCTCACCCGCGCCTGAGGCGGGCGACGCGTCGATGTGCTCCTACTGCGGCTGCGAGAACATCGAGGTGGTCGGCCGGTTCATGGCCGAACACGTCGAGATCATCAATGCCTCGGACGTGTTGCGCAGGGCCTGTGAAGCGGGCGACGCAGCGCGGGTCGCAAGCACCGCGACGCACCTCGCCCGGCTGCTGCGCCCGCACACGACCGCCGAGGAGGTGGGCATCTTCGCCGTCCTCGCCGAGGACGAGGAGTTCACCGCGCACGTGCGGAGCCTGTGCGAGGAGCACGTCGACCTCGACCAGCGCCTGGACTCGATCGCCGCGGGTGACCACGGGTCCTTCGCCGCGTTCGACCACGCGCTGCGGGTGCACATCGACCGGGAGGAGAACGGCCTCTTCCCGGCAGCGGCGATCGCGTTCGCCGGTGCGGAGTGGCAGCGGGTCGCCGACCTCACCCCCGACGCCGTGGCCGAAGGGGCCTGACGCCGACGATGAGCACACCAAGCCGGGCCTGGCTCCTGCTTCCGGCGGGAGTCGGGCTGCTCGCCGGGCTCGACGCCGGGCTGCTTCTCCTCGGGGTGTGGGCGCCGGTCGGCTCGACCCGACTGCCCGACGTCCACGGCATCCTCATGGTCCTGGGCTTCCTGGGCACCCTCGTGGCCCTCGAGCGGGCGGTCGCGCTGCGCACCCCGTGGGGATATGCCGCGCCCACCCTGCTCGGTGGCGGTGCACTGGCCCTGGTGAGCCCGCTCCCGGTCACCGTGGGCCAGGTGCTCCTGGTCGACGGTGCCGTCGCGCTGCTCGCCGTGCTGACCGCCCTCTGGAGGCGGCGTCGTGACGACGCCGTGCTCGTCGAGGCGCTCGGGGCAGCGCTCGCGGTGATGGCCGCTCTGCTCTGGATCCGCGTCGAGACGGCGGTGGTCGTGCCGCTGCTCGGCGGCTTCGTCGTGCTGACCATCGCGGCCGAACGTGTCGAGCTCGCTCGGATCCACCTACCGCACAACGCCACTCGAGTGCTGATCGGGTTTGCGCTGGGGTATGCCGTGGCCGCGACCACCGCTCTGCTCTCACCGGGGGTCGGGTCCAGGCTCACCGGCCTGGTGCTCCTCGCCCTCGTGGTGTGGCTCGCGCCTCGCGACGTCGCCCGCCGGATGGTGCGCACGAGCGGCCTCCCGCGCTTCAGCGCTGCGGCGATGCTCGGTGGTTATGCCTGGCTCGGTGTGAGCGGGCTCGCCTGGCTGGTCCTCGGGGCGCCGCGCACTACCGCTGCCTACGACCTGGTCGTGCACACCCTGTTCCTCGGCTTCGCCATGAGCATGGTCATCGCGCACGCCCCCGTCATCCTCCCGGCCGTGATCCGCAGGCCCCTTCCCTACCGCCGGCTCCTGTGGTCACCGCTCGTGGTTCTCCACGCCGGGCTCCTTCTCCGGGTCGCAGGTGACGTCACGGGCGGTACGACGCTGTGGCAGACCGGTGGTGTGGTCACCGGCGTGGCTCTCCTCCTGTTGCCGCTCAGCGCGGCGTTCAGCGTCATCGCAGCCGCACCGCGGACCACACCATCACTCCACACCCAACCCCGGACCCCCACTCGCTCAGCCGAACACCGGAGCGTCAACCGATGACCACCCCCCGCGGCACCTGGGCGCTGCGCGACCGACCCGGCGTGGTCTGGCTCGCGCTGGCCGTGTTGCTCGCCCTCGTGCACCCCTTCGTGCCCGGTTCCCAGTGGCTCATGGTGCACCTGGTGCTGCTCGGCGCCCTGACCCACTCGGCCATGGTCTGGAGCACCCACTTCACCCAGGCGCTGCTCAAGACATCAGCCTCGATCGAGGACCGCACCCAGCAGAACCGGCGGATCGGGCTGCTCGTCGGGGGCGTCAGCGCCGTCCTCGTCGGCGTGCCCACCTCGCTCTGGCCCCTCACGGTGGTGGGCGCGAGCGCGGTGTCCGCGGCGATCCTCTGGCACGGGGTGCAGCTGTGGCGCCGACTGCGCCGCGCCCTCCCCGGCCGGTTCCGCATCACGGTGCGCTACTACCTCGCCGCGGCGGCCTTCGTGCCCGTCGGCGCCGGGCTCGGCGCCTGGCTGGCTCGCGGACTCGGCGACGAGATGCACGGCCGGGTCATCGTCGCCCACTCGATGGTCATGGTGCTCGGCTGGGTCGGGCTCACCGTGACCGGCACCTTGATCACCTTGTGGCCGACGATGTTGCGTACCCGGATCGACGACCGAGCGGAGCGTGTCGCCCGCCAGGCGCTCCCGATGCTGGGGCTCGCGGTGAGCGTGCTGACCCTCGCGGCCGCCCTCGGGTCTCGCGCCGGTGCCCTCGCCGGGATCCTCGGGTATGCCGGAGGGCTGGCCTGGTGGGGGCGCGCCCTCGTGGGGCCGGCCCGTCAGGCACCGCCGCGGCACTTCGCCACCTGGTCGGTGACGGCCGCGCTGGGGTGGGCCGTCGTGGGCCTTGCGCTCGTCGCGTGGCGCATCGCCAGAGCTCCGTCGTGGGGTGAGGTCGGAGATGGATACGGCTTGGTTGCAGCTGTGTTGGCCGTGGGCTTCGCGGCGCAGCTCCTCAGCGGCGCCCTGTCCCTCCTCATCCCGACCGTGCTGGGCGGCGGACCGTCCGTGGTCCGCGCCGGGTCGGCGTGGTTCAACCGGGCTGCCGTGTGGCGGGTCACCGTCGTCAACCTCGGGCTCGTCGTCTCCCTCCTCGTGACGGGCTGGGTCCGGGTCGCCGCGTCGGTGCTCGTGCTCGGGGCGCTCGCCGCCTTCATCCCGCTGATGTTCGGGGCGATCCGGGCTGCCGTCGCCGCCCGGCGGGCCCTCCTGGCCTCCGTTGCCGAGCCGGGGTCCCGCCGCTCTCGCCTGGAGCCCGAGCCGCGGGTCTGGTCCGCGGGTCAGCTCGTCGCGGGCGTGGCCAGCGTCGCCCTCGCGGTCACCCTCGGGGTCGCGGCCGACCCGGCAGCCGTCGGTCTCGTGAGCGTCTCTGGGGGAGGGTCGTTCGCTGCTGGTGCCGCGGCCAGAGCGGTGGCTGCCACGGGCGAGACGACCCGCGTGCGCGTCGCGGCCCTCGACAGGAGCTACTCGCCGTCGAGCATCGAGGTGCCCTACGGGAACCGCCTTGTCATCGACCTCGTCAACGTCGACCCGGGATCCCCCCACGACCTGTCTTTCGGGGACGACGACAGGACGCGTCGGATCATGCCGGGCGAGAGCGCGACGCTCGACGTGGGCGTCATCGGGTCCGGTGGCCAGGGCTGGTGCACCATCGTCGGCCACCGCCAGATGGGCATGGTCCTCGATGTCGTCGTGCGAGGGGCCCCCGAGAAGGGCGCCGCCCCGACGACCGCGTCCGCCGTCGCCGCCGCACCGAGTGCCCCCGGCATCCGGCTGGGTCAGGCCGCACCCGCAGGGCTTCGGGCGGTGGATGCCGCCCTGCCGGCACTGACCGACGAGCGCATCCACGAGATCACCCTGACCGTGGAGGAGGTGGACCTCGAGGTGTCGCCCGGGGTGCACCAGAAGCGCTGGACCTACAACGGGTCGGTGCCCGGGCCCACCCTGCACGGGCGGGTCGGCGACACCTTCGTGGTCACGCTCGTCAACCAGGGCTCGATGGGCCACTCGATCGACTTCCATGCCGGCGAGCGGGCCCCCGACGAGGTGATGCGCACCGTGCCGCCCGGGCAGTCGTTGACCTACCGCTTCACCGCCACGCGCGCCGGCATCTGGATGTATCACTGCTCGACGATGCCGATGAGTGCCCACATCGCCGCCGGCATGACCGGAGCTGTCGTGATCGAACCCGACGGGCTGCCCACGGTCGACCGCTCGTACGTGCTCGTGCAGTCGGAGGTCTACCTGCAGAATCGTGCGGTGGACGCCGCTTCGGCAGCC
>JBDSVV010000015.1:0-5795 GCA_039927035.1 Ornithinibacter sp.
GCTGGCTGGTGAGGATGTCGTAGGCCACCGTGCGGATCTCCTCGTCGGAGGTGCGATCACGCACCAGCAAGGACATCTCGACGGCTTGGAGGTGGTGGGTCTGCATGTCCCGCGCAAAGCCTGCGTCGGCCCCGAAGTCTGCCGGTGCTGAGGAGCTCGCCTGCACCCACAGCGTACCCAGCACGCCCACCAGCAGCGAGACCACCGCAACCCCCACGAGAGGCCAACGAGTCGCGGCGGGAGGGATGCCGCGAGGGTGCTGGCCGATGGCGCCGCTGGCAGCTCCCACGGTCTCATCCTCGGGTGTCACGGCGTGGGAGCCGGGATCTCGCCGTCACTGCCGCCGGTGCACGCAGCCCCCGGCTCGGGCCCCCTCGGGCTCTGACGGTAGGTCGAGATGAACTCCTTGAGCCTGGGGTCGTCAGCCCCGGTCAACGCGAGCTGGGCGCCCCAGGCGCTGGCGACCACGGGGGACGTGAGCCCCGGGAAGGGTGACAGCACCATGTAGGTGTCGGGGATGGCTTTCTCCAGCGCCCTGACCTGGTCGGCGGGGAGGTCAGGGGAGTAGGTCACCCACACTGCGCCGTGCTCGAGGGCGTGCACGGCCAGCTCGTTGGGGACCACTGCCGAGTAGACGCCGCAGTTGAGCCAGATCGCGTTGTGGTCACCCCCGACGGGCGGGCTCTGCTCGTACTTCACCCGCGCGCTCGTGTGCTTACCGGTGACCTTGAACGTCTTGATCGCCTCGAGTGTGGGCCGGGACGACACGTCGCGGTAGACGGTCACGCCGACGACCCCGACGATGAGGAGGATCACCGCTCCGACCGCTCCGATGATGAGGAGCCTCGCTCGACGGTCCTTGGCCTTCTGGGCCTTGCGCATCTCCGCGACGCGCTCCCGGCTGCTCCGGGCACCTGAGGCGGGTCGGCTGTTCTTGCTCACGGTTCTCCTGGGTTGAACGGTCGCGCCGAGGTGCATCGAGATGTCAGATCGTGACAGTCGCGACACCGGCCGGTTTCATCTCCATCATCGTCGCAGAGCCGAAGGAAGTTCCCGTCATCGCGGGTGATGGCCGGGCTCCTGCCCGTTGTGGGCAGGAACGATGCGCAAGCCGGGCTCAGGCTCGGCCCTGCCACCATGTTGGGGTTCGCGCTTCAGGCGGACACCGGTCACCCCCAGACCGTTGGCGCCCAGCAACGTCAGAGCGGCCCGACTGGTCAGCTCCAAACCCTTGCCGCTTTTGGGACCCATCTCCCGCAACCATCCTACCGGGGTGAGTTATGCCGATAATCGACATTATGTCAAGTCCTCGCCCGCAGGAGTGCATCAGATGATGCATTACCAAAGCCGGGACCTGCGATACGCCCCTCACGGCATCCTGCAGGACGTTTCGGGGCGAGTCGGACCAAGCCGATCGGGCAGCGGCGCCGAACCACTGCCTGACCAGCGAGGAGTCCACCATGAGCGGCGAACGTCAGCAGCGCCCGGAGCCGTGTCCGGTGCCTGTTCCGGCTGCCACCCACCGGGGCTCCGGCCCCCATCGATCGCGGCGCGACCTCTCCCACCACCACCCCAGGGTGCTCCTGGGCCCGGGTGGTTCCTGGGAGTGGGACTGCGCCTGCGGGAGTCATGCCGGTCGACGCATCCGGCGGAGCTGGCGCCTGGCCCTGATCGAGGCGCTGGCCCACTCGACCCAGCTCGCCGCGTGACGCCGGTGCCGACCACGAGGAAGCGTACGACCGGGAATGCCGCAGACCCGCCGGGGCGTTCGTCGGACGTGAGCCAGCACCCCTCGGCGTTCTACGACTACGCCAACCGCACGGGACGACCACCGGGGCGGTTGCTTCACTTGTTCGGTCAGGTCCACCCCGGCATCCGTGCGGTCCACGCCCAGGTCGAGCCCTACGCCACCGCCTGGGCAGCGCACAACCGCGACGCCGTGCGTGCGCCGGGACCACGATGGGTCGTGTTCGGCGACTCCATGTCTCAGGGCATCGGCGCAACGGCCTGGGACACCGGGTGGGTCGGCCAGCTTGCGGCGCGGCTGCGCGCGCAGGGGCACCCCCTCAACGTCGTGAACCTCTCGGCATCCGGGGCTCGCGTGTCCGACGTCATCGCCCAGCAGCTGCCAGCTCTTGACGCTCTGCCCCAGTCCGAGGATGACGCGAGGCCGGGGCACCGCGCAGACTTGGTCACCGTGCTCATCGGATCCAACGACCTCTTCGCCAAGGGGTACAGCGAGGGACTCCCGGACACGTTCGCGGATCTCGTGTCCCGGCTCCCCCGCGGGTCTGTCGTGGCGACTCTCCCCCAGCCTCGCGCTGCTGCCCGACAGGCGAACCGGCACATCGAGCGGGCTGCAGCGAAAGGCGCCATCGAGGTGGTGGACCTGCGCACCGACGGACCTGACTCGTGGCGCGGCCGACTGGCAGCGGACTGGTTCCACCCCAACGACGCCGGCTACGCCGACATCGCGGGTGCCTTCCACGACCCCGTGCTTGCGAGGCTATGCCTGTCAGGCTGAGCTCCCGGCCGGTGCCGCGAAGTCGACCTCTGCTGCCTCAACCGTGCCGGCGGTGCGCCCCGGAGCGCTCTGCCAGGACCAATAGAGATTGGTGTGCGCGATGACGAGGTCAGGGGTCGGCGCGCCCCACTGGCTGAGGTCCTCGGTGGTGTGCGCATCCGAGACGAGGGTCGCGTCGTATCCGCGGGCGAACGCACCGTGCAGGGTGGAGCGCACGCAGGCATCTGTCTGTGCCCCCGTCACGAGCAGCCGCCCCACTCCCCGCGCTGCGAGCACCGCCTCGAGCTCGGTGTCCTCGAAGGAGTCGCCGTAGGTCTTGTGCACCACCGGCTCGCTCTTCGCGGGTGACAGCTCGGGCACGATCTCCCACGTCGGCTCACCCATGACGAGCTCCTCGCTGGAGTGTTGCACCCACACCACGGCCACCGACTCGGCTCGAGCCCGGTCGACCAGGGTGCGGATCCTCCCGACCACCTCGTCGCGCCGGTGAGCGCTGGCCACCACGCCGTTCTGCACATCGATGACGACGAGCGCGGTGTTGGGTCTGTTGGTCAACGTGGTCATGGTCTGCTCCTGGTCATGGTCTGCTCCTGGTCATGCTCGGCTCCTGGTCATGCTCGGCACCCGATGGCGGTGTGCTCCCCGCTGACCAACGACGCTAGCGCCGACCACCGACAGCAGCGGCATACCCTGTGCCCATCATGCAGTGCGACTTCTTCGACGCCGGCCGCTGCCGTTCGTGCACCCTGATGGGCACACCGTATGCCGGTCAGCTCGCAGCCAAGGCGGCGCTGGCCGCCGACCGGCTCGCCGCCACAGCGCCCGGACTCACCTGGCTCGAGCCGTGCGCGAGTGCCGAGTCGCACTACCGCAACAAGGCCAAGCTCGTGGTCGCCGGCAGCGCCGGGCAGCCGACGTTCGGCATCCTCGACGACCGCGGGCGGGGCGTCGACCTCCGTGGGTGCGGCCTCTACGAGCCCGGCCTCGCCGCCACCTTCGACCCCCTCCACCGCTTCGTCTGCGACCTCGGCATCGAGCCTTACGACGTGCCCGCGCGCCGTGGTGAGCTCAAGCACGTCATCGTGACCCACTCACCCACCGGTGAGCACCTCGTGCGGTTCATCGTGCGCTCCCGCGATTCCGTGGACCTGCTTCGTCGTGCGCTGCCCGCGCTGCTGACGTCGCTGCCGTCCGCCAGGGTCGTGACGGCCAACATCCTGCCGGAGCACAAGGCCGTGCTCGAGGGAGACACCGAGGTGGCCCTGACGGAGGACGTCCTGATGCGGATGCCGGTGGGCGAGGTGCCCCTGATGCTCGGACCTCGGGCGTTCTTCCAGACCAACACGGCGGTCGCGGCGGCTCTCTATCGGCAGGCCGTGACGTGGGCGGACTCGGTGGAAGCAGGCACGGTGTGGGACCTCTACTGCGGCGTGGGCGGATTCGCTCTGCACCTGGCCGCCGAACACCGCCGGGTCGTCGGGGTCGAGACGTCGGAAGAGGCCATCGACGCGGCCCGCGCCGCCCATCGTCTCACGTTGGGCCACCGTCCCACTGGCACAGTGCAGTTCGTCGTCGGCGATGCCACCGTCGACCTCCCGCCCGGGTCGCGGCCCGACCTCGTCGTGGTCAACCCGCCACGACGTGGCATCGGTGAGCGCCTGGCTGCCTGGCTGGACTCGACGACGGCGACCCACCTCATCTACTCCAGCTGCAACGTCGAGTCGCTCAGACGTGACCTCGCCGCGATGCCGTCGTGGCACGCGAGCGAGGCGCGGCTCTTCGACATGTTCCCGCAGACGGCGCATCAGGAAGTGATGGTCCTCCTCCACCGCTGACAGGGGCCGCGCCGACGCCTACGCTCGCGCCATGACGTTCTCGATCGTGGCCCGTGACGGGGATGCCTGGGGTGTCGCCGTCGCCAGCAAGTTCCTGGCCGTTGGGGCGGTGGTCCCCGCAGTGCGGAACGGTGTCGGGGCGGTGGCCACCCAGGCCCTGGCCCGCGTGGCCTACCTCGAAGAGCTGCTCGTCGCACTGGCAGGCGGCGCGAGCGCCCCGGATGCCTTGGCCGCCGCGACCGCAGACGACGAGGGGCGGGCTCACCGCCAGGTCGGTGTCGTCGGACCCGAAGGCGCCACCACCTTCACCGGGGCGGCCTGCTTCCCCTGGGCCGGCGGGGTGGCCGGGGGCGACGGCCACACGGCATACGCCATCCAGGGAAACATCCTCACCGGCCCCGAGGTGGTCGCTGCGATGGAACGCACCTGGCTCGACACCGCCGGTCGGCGCCTCGACGCGCGGCTCGTCGCCGCGCTCCTGGCCGGTGACGCGGCCGGCGGGGACTCGCGCGGACGCCAGAGCGCGGCCATCCTCGCCCGCTCCCCCGGCGCGGGCTACGACGGGTGCGGGGTGCTGGCGGACCTTCGCGTCGACGACCACCCGCACGCCCCGGCGGAGCTGGCCCGCATCCACGACCTGTCCACGCTCTACTTCGGTGAACCGGAGGCCGTCAGCGCACTCACCGGTCCGCTTCGGGAGGAGGTGGCAGCCCGGTTGCGTGAGCTGGGACACCGGGGGTTCGACACCGAGGTCGAGCTCACGACGTGGATGAGCGCCGCCAACCTGGAGAACCGGCAGACCGCTGATGGCATCGACGAGCGCGTTTTGACCGAGTTGCGCAGGGTGACACCCGACGCGGGCTGAGGTCCTACTCGAACCGCGAGGGATCGCCAGCCCCGGCGCGGAGGACCTCGGCCACACCGCTGGAGAAGTCGATCACGGTGGTCGGGTCGGTGCCGCACTCCCCCGAGTCGATCACCACGTCGACGACGTGGTCCAGGGTCTCCTTGACCTGCCACCCGTCAGTCATCGGGGCGGACTCCCCCGGCAGGATGAGCGTCGAGGAGAGCAGCGGCTCGCCCAGCTCGGCGAGCAGGGCTCGCACGACCGGGTGCTCGGGGATGCGCACCCCGACGGTCTTCTTCTTCGGGTGCAGCAGCCGGCGGGGCACCTCGTGGGTCGCGGGGAGGATGAACGTGTAGGGGCCGGGCGTCGACGCCTTCACCGCGCGAAAGACCGCGTTGTCGACGTGCACCAGCTGACCCAGCTGGGCGAAGTCCCGGCAGACCAGGGTGTAGTGGTGCTTGTCGTCCAGCCGGCGGATCTCGCGGATCCGCTCCTTGGCCTCCTGGTTACCCATCATCGCCCCGAGCGCATACCCGGAGTCGGTGGGATAGGCGAGGAGCCCGCCATCGCGGAGCACCGCGACACTCTG
>JBDSVV010000016.1:0-17510 GCA_039927035.1 Ornithinibacter sp.
TCCGGCTGCCCCGCCAGTTCGCCGACAACCGCCCCGTCGACCGGGGCAAGTCCTCGCTCATGGTCCTCGTCGACCAGCTCGACCTGCTGGCCGCCACGATGGACAAGGTCTTCGACGCCGTGTGCCGGTCCGACGCCGACGCACTCGTGGCCCACGGCCGGTTCCTGGCCGAGAAGTTCGGGTCGGTCTCCACCGGAGGGGTGCTCGACATGGGGTCGGGGCCCGTCTGGCAGGGTCCCGCGGATACACCCGCCGCAGTCCAGCCCGCCTCTCCGACAGCGGGAGAGAGAGCCGAGGATGCCGGCGGGCCGGGCCGCCTGCAGCCGCCGCCGGGGCGGGACGCCTGATGAGCCCCTCGCGTTCTCCGTCGAGCCCGCCGCCAGCGTCGAGCGCACCTCGCACACCAACGCTTGCCGAGGCCGTCGATGTGGTGGGCCAGCTGGCCACCCGCTCGGGGGGCGAGGTCGCTGCCGCCCGGGCAGAGGCTCTGGACCTCGCAGCTGCCGTCGCCGAGTCCGCGCCCCGGGCTGCCAGGGACTGGGGCCTGGCGGTGGTTGGCGCCACCACCCAGGATTTCTTCGACGCGGCGAGCCGCGGCCGCCGCTGGCGAGGGGCGCCGACCGCCAATCTCAGCCTGCTCGCGGCCCAGGGCTCACCGCACGCCACGGCCTACGCTCAGGCCTTGGCCGGGGTGGCAGCGGCTGCGTGCGGGCTCGGCGAGCCCACCATGCGCGTCATCGGGAACGCGTCCGTCGCGGCGGCCGCTCAGCTGTCCGTCGTGCGCCCCACCAACCCGACAGGGCTCTCGGCGGCAGACGCCGCGTCGTCGCCGAGCCCTGCTGGGCCGGCGCCGATCGTCCCCACGGCGACCTCCGGGGAGCGCCGCGAGGGAGGTCCGCCGGTGCCACAGGTATCGCCACCGAGGAGTCTCGACGAGTTGTTGGCCGAGCTCGACTCCCTGATCGGGCTGCAGCGCGTCAAGCGGGAGATCAATCGACAGGTCGCCCTGTTGCGGGTGGAGAAGCTGCGCGTGGATGCCGGTCTCAAGAGCCCCACGCTGACCCGGCACCTCGTCTTCACGGGCAACCCGGGCACGGGCAAGACGACGGTTGCCCGCCTGGTCGGTGGCATCTACCAGGCGTTGGGGATGCTCTCGCGTGGGCACCTCGTCGAGGTCGACCGATCCGAGCTGGTTGCGGGCTACCTGGGCCAGACCGCGACCAAGACGGCCGATGTCGTCGCATCGGCCGTGGGGGGAGTGCTGTTCATCGACGAGGCCTACAGCCTGACGGGCAGCTTCTCGGGCGGCGACCAGTACGGCCAGGAGTCCGTCGACACGTTGGTCAAGGAGATGGAGGACCGGCGCGACAACCTCGTGGTCATCGTGGCCGGCTACCCGGCACCGATGAGGGCGTTCATCGCCGCGAATCCCGGCCTGGCGAGCAGGTTCCGGACCACGATCGACTTCGAGGACTACACGGACGACGAGCTCGCCGAGATCCTCAGGCACCTCGCGCAGGCTTCCGACTACGAAGTGGAGCCCGCTGCCGAGGAGCGCTTCCGCGGGGTGCTCGGCCGCACCCCACGGGACAGCGGCTTCGGCAACGGGCGTTTTGCCCGCAACGCCCTCGAGGAGGCCATCGGCCACCAGGCGTGGCGACTGCGTGAGACCGCCGAACCGACCGTCGAGCAGCTGCGACTGCTCGTGGCCCAGGACTTCGACGACGACCCGTTGGAGGAGGGAACCGCGTCCCCCGTCCTCGCGTCGCACCGTGGACCGGCACCGGCGGACCCGCACCCCGGTGACCGCAGCACCGACCCCGGAGGCCGATCGTGAGCACGTCACCCTCCCCGCCGATTGCCCCCTCGTCGCCGGCGACGGCGACCCCCGAGTCCGGCACCCGAGGGCGGCTGGAATCGATGGTCGCTTCGGTTCGGGACGCGCTGTCCGGCACCCCAGGGCGGATGAGGACTGTTGGCATCCTCACGATCGCGGCCACCCTGCTGTTCGGGCTCGCCGCCGGGCAGGCGTTCCGATCTGCTGACGGCGCCCTGGGGCGTGCTGCTGCGAACTCCGAGCAGCTCGTGCGGATCCAGGCCATCCAGACCAACGTGGTGCAGGCCGACGCCGACGCCACCAATGCCTTCCTCGTCGGCGGTCTGGAGCCGGTCTCCCAGCGCGCGAACTACACCGAGGCCGTCGCCGCGGCATCCGGGCTCGTGACCGAGGCCGCACAGCACCAACCGGCCGACGGGGCAGCGCTCGGGGCGCTCAACCGATCCCTCGTCGCCTACACGAGCCAGGTCGAGCAGGCGAGGGCTAACAACCGACAGGCCCTGCCGATCGGGGCGCAGTACCTCAAGGGAGCCAGCGCCGACCTGCGAACCACCGCACTTCCGCTCCTGAAGAACCTGGGCGAGGCCAACACCGCCCGCGTCACCGAGGAGTTCGACCGAGCCGCGCGGTCCGCCCTGTGGCTCGTCGTCGCCGGGCTACTCACCCTTCTCGTCCTCGTGTTCGCCATGGTGTGGTTGGCCCGACGGACTCGGCGCTACCTCAACGTCCCACTGGCCGGCGCAGTCTTGGTGGTCCTCGTCACGTCGGTGGTGGGCACGGCCGGGCTCCTGAGCGTCAGGACGAATGTGGATGCCACCCGCGGCGGGGTCTATGCAGCGACGCTGTCGACCGCCCAGGCGCGCACCGCGGGGTTCGACGCCAAGTCGAACGAGAGCCTGACCCTCATCGCGCGCGGCTCGGGCGCCGCGTTCGAGAAGGCCTGGCAGGAGTCGGCCGGTACGGTGACCGCCGACGTGGCCGAACTGGTGCATAACCCGGTGTCCTCCGGCCTGGCACCGCTGCCCTGGTCCGACTATGCCTCGGTCCACGAAAAGATCCGAGCCCTTGACGATTCGGGGGACTGGGAGGGAGCGGTGGCGCTTGCCACGGGTGTGGGCGAGGGCTCGGGGAACACCGCGTTCGCCGCGTTCGACACCAGCTCCGACGGGCAGCTGGCGACCCTCAGCGAGCAGACCGCGCAGCAGCTCGGCGCCACCGGGGGCTGGCTGCCGGTGGCGGGGGCACTCGGTGTGCTGGCGGGCCTGTTCGCCGCCGCCAGTGCATGGTGGGGCGTCGCCCTTCGACTGGAGGAGTACCGATGAACCACAGCCCGCACCGCGTGTTCGCGATGCTCGTCACGGTGGCCGCGGCACTGGCTGCCGGGGGGTGCGCGACGGCCGGTGTCTACGACCCCACGCCCCTGACCACGCCCTCGTCTCCCGCCGCGTCGTCGCCCGGCGCGACCCCCACGCCTTCTCCGGCGCCGTCGGGTGCCGACGTCGTCACCGCCAACTGCCTGAAGTCCTACGCACCACCCGCCACGATGCCCACGCCGGGACAGATGCCGGCCGGCAGCTACATGAGCAAGATCAAGGATCGTGGCCGCCTCATCGCGGGAGTCTCCGCCGATTCGCTCCTTCTCGGCGCCCGCAACCCGGTGAGTGGCCGGATCGAGGGCTTCGACATCGAGATGCTCCGTGGCGTCTCCCAGGCCATCTTCGGCAGGCCTGACAAGATCGAGCTGAAGGTCATCACCGCCGCGCAGCGCCTGCCGGTCCTCAAGGACGGCAGCGTCGATGTCGTGGCGCGCAACATGACGATCACCTGTGCCCGCTGGAAGGAGATCGCCTTCTCCAGCGAGTACTACCGTTCTGGCCAGAAGGTGATGGTGCGCCTCGGCGACACGACCGGGAGCGGCGCCCCGATCAAGGGCATCGCGGACCTGGCGGGCAAGAGGGTCTGCGCCCCCAACGGATCGACGAGCATGGACACGCTGCGCACCTTCACGCAGGTCCAGGCCGTGGGGGCCGACACCCACACCGGATGTCTGGTGCTGTTCCAGCAGGGAATGGTCGACGCCATCACCGGCGACGACACGGTGCTCGCGGGGCTGGCCGCTCAGGACCCCTACGCCGAGGTCGTCCAGGCACCTGCCTTCACGGCTGAGCCGTACGGGCTCGGGGTCAACCAGGACCACGTCGACTTCGTGCGCTTCGTCAACGGCGTCCTCGCGGAGATGCGCGCCGACGGTCGGTGGACCAAGAGCTATGACACCTGGCTCGCAGGCTCGTTGGGCAAGGCGCCGGCACCTCCGCAGCCCGTGTACGGGCGGGCTCCGTGATCTCCGCGATGAGCGGCGCGACCGCACCGACCGCGCCCGGACGGCTGGGCCAGCCGCTCCTCGCTGCCGACGCACTGCGCTACCGGGGGGCGTTGGGAACGTGGCGTGACGCGCGCCGGGCCGAGCTCGACGTGCTCGACCACGCCGCGCTCGCCGTCGCAGACGGGGCGGAGCACACCGGCGACCTGATGCTCGCGATGGCGCTCTGGAAGGCGGTGGCCGACCGGCACGACCTCCTCGTGGCGACCTGGGACTCCGGCCGGGTCGGGCCGAACGAGCTCGAGCGGCTCTCAACCCTCGTCTGGGGAAGGCTCGATGCCCTCACGGCCCGACCTCCCGCGCCGCGGGGTGGTGGCACCGGGCTGCCCCCCGTGCAGGTGGGAGCCCTTGCCGTCTCGCTCCCCGAGGCCTGTCGGCTCTCTGACGCGCTCGCTGCCTCGTTGGGCGCCCGGCTGGGTCTTGACCCCTCGGAGGCCGACGTCCAGGCCCGGGTGCGGGCGCTGCGCGCCTCCGTCGAACGGGTCCGTGACCTGGTCGACCGGGAACCTGCCCGGGATCGAGCGGCAGCCTGCGCGATGCTCGACCGGCTCGACACGCGCACGACGGACGTGACGGCCAGGGTCAGGCGTGGGGCTGACGTGGGCGGCCTCCTTGGTCCGCTGGAACAGGATGCCGCCCGCGCCGAGCGGGACCTGATCGTGGGCGGTTCGACCCGGCGGGCGCGCGCTCACGACGAAGCCAGGGCGAGGGCCCTGCGCGCTGAGCTGGAGGCGCGCGGGGTGGCATTGCAGCGCCTCGCGGCACGCTGTGTGGTCAGGGTCACCCCAGCTCCACGGCTCGCGGTACCCGACGTGGCCGCGCTCGGACCCGTACCGAGCGACCCTGACTCGGTGGATGCCTACCTCACGCGTCTCGACGCCGTAGGCCGCGCGATGACCATGGCCCAGGATGCCTACAGCCGTGCCTTGGCAGAGCCGGACGAGCTCGGGCTCACCCTCGGCGCATTCGCCGCCAAGGCCGCCGACCGGCGCACGCCACCTCGTTCCGAAGCGGCCACTGCAGACCTCGCCGAGCTGGCGCGACGCGCCTTGGAGTCGCTGCGGCGTGAGCCGGTCGACCTGGTGCGCGCGCGGGCCCTCGTGGCAGCCTACGTGGCCTGTCTCGGAAGCGTCGGTCACCACGGATCCATCGCGCACCGAGACGAGGGAAGGACCTCATGACGACGACAGCCTGCGCCGAACCGGGCTGCACCGGTGCAGTTCTCGACGGTTACTGCGACGTCTGTGGGTCCCCTGGTCCCGGGGCGACCGGCACGGCCAGCGGCTCCATCGGCGGAGCATCCGGGCGATGCGTGCAACAGGGGTGCACTGGCACGGTGGTCGACGGGTACTGCGACGTCTGTGGGTCGCCGGGAGCGGCGGACCCTCAGGGAGTGTCGCCGACCGGCGTCTCGGTCGCGACGATGCCGGCCGCCCTGGTTCAGTCGCCGTCGACGGTCTCGCGTGCCTCGAACCAGCTCGCCTCGACCGCTCTGGGGTCGGCCCGTGCCGGCGCCGCCGGGAGCAAGGCGACCCGAAGGGTGGGCACCTCCTCGACCCGGCTTCGGGGCGCCCGTCTGGGGGCGGGACTGACCTCGATCCCGCCGGCTCCGGCGATCGATGCCGCCGGTGCGGTGCTCAAGGACCCCATGGTCCGCGAGGACCGGAGGACGTGTCCGTCGTGTGGGTCCCCGGTGGGGCGCTCCCGCCAGGGCGAGGCCGGGCGAACCGAGGGCTTCTGCCCCAGCTGCCGCAACCCGTTCTCCTTCACGCCGAAGCTGCGTCAGGGTGATGTGGTGGGGGGGCAGTATGTCGTCGCCGGAGCCATCGCCCACGGTGGTCTCGGCTGGATCTACGCAGCGCGCGACCGCAACGTGTCCGACCGCTGGGTGGTACTCAAGGGCCTGCTGAACTCTGGCGACGCGGACGCCTTGGCAGCGGCCATCGCCGAGCAGCAGTTCCTCGCCCAGGTCGAGCACCCGCTCATCGTCGAGATCTACAACTTCGTGACGCACGAGGGTGCTGGATACATCGTCATGGAGTACGTCGGCGGCACCTCGCTCAAGGATCTCCTCAAGGCTCGGATGAGGGCCGCCGCCGGCACCTACGATCCACTGCCCGTCGACCAGGCGATCGCGTTCATCATCGAGGTCCTGCCCGCGTTCCAGTACCTGCACGACCTCAACCTCGTGTACTGCGACTTCAAGCCCGACAATCTCATCCAGGTCGGGGACGCAGTCAAGCTCATCGACCTCGGGGGAGTGCGTCGGATCGACGACCTCGACTCCGCCATCTACGGCACGACGGGGTACCAGGCGCCTGAGGTCGCACACGTCGGCCCCTCGGTGGCCTCGGACATCTACACGATCGGGCGCACCCTCATCGTGCTGGCCATGGAGTTCCGCGGGTACCAGAGCACCTACGTCGCCTCCCTTCCATCCCTCGAGGAGACGCCGTTGTTCCGCGAGCACGACTCCCTCTACCGGTTGCTGCTCAAGGCGTGCGCGCCGGACCCCGCCGATCGTTTCGTCTCCGCGGATGAGCTGCGGGTGCAACTGCTGGGAGTGCTCCGCGAGGTGGTCGGAGGGGAGCGCGAGGGAGCGGCCGAGCACTCCACCTCCTCCCTCCTCTTCGATGTGCCGACCGTTGCCGAGGACTCCCTCGACTGGCAGGACCTCCCGCGTCTGCGCACCGATGAAGGCGACCCGCAGATGCCGTGGCTGCGCACGGTGAGCATCGAGGACCCGCTCCAGCGGCTGGAGGCGCTCATGAGCGCGCCAGCGAGCAGCCCGGAGGTGCTGCTGGCCCGGGCTCGGGCCGCGCTCGAGGCCGGGAAGCTCGACCGGGTGGACGACGCGGTCCGGGCACTCCTCGCCGATGACCCGTGGGAGTGGCGGGCCATCTGGATGTCGGGCCTGGTGGCACTGGCTCGAGGACGGACGGCCGAGGCGCAGAGCGCTTTCAATGCGGTGTACGGGCAGGTGCCCGGCGAGCTGGCGCCCAAGCTCGCACTGGGGTTCGCCTGCGAGACCGGGGGCGCCACCGACGTCGCCGAGTCGCTCTATGTGGTCTGCGCGCGCACGGACGCCACCTACATCGCGCCGGCCGCCTTCGGACTGGCCCGGATCCGATCCGGGCGAGGGGATGTCGAGGGAGCGGTTCGTGCCCTCGACCTCGTCCCCGTCACGAGCCGTGCGTTCACCCGGGCTCGCCGCCGTCGTGCCGGTCTGCTCGCCGGATCCGGCGGTGGGCTGACCTCCCTTGCCGCCGCTCTGGACAGCATCGAGAGCCTCACGATCGACCCTGTCGACCGCTCCCGCTTCCGCGTCGAGGTTCTCGGAGCGGCGCTGGGTCTGGTGCAGGAGCGGGGCGCCGACGCGAGGGTCCTCATCGCCGGGCACCCCGCGGCCGAACCCGCGCTGCGCGACGGCCTCGAACAGGCATACCGCGACCTCGCCGGTCATGCACCGACCCGTGAGGAGCGGGTCCGCCTCGTGGACCGGGCGAACGCGGTGCGTCGTTGGACGCTGCGATGACGCGCTCACCGGGTGCGGACGCGGTCGGACCCGCTGGAGCGGTTGTCGCGGGTCCTGCGAGCGGGGAACTGGTCTGCTCCTCGTGCGGCAGCCAGGTCGCGGTGGGTGAGCGGTTCTGCGAGGGCTGCGGTGCTGACCTGGGCCTGCCGACTCCCGCGGGTTCGCCAACCCCTGGTGTGACCCATGAGGTTCCGTCCCGTTCTGTCGCGCAACCGGCTGATCGGCAGGGTGCCCCGGCGGCCGCGCCATGCCACGAGTGTGGTGGTGAGGTCGCTGACGACGGTTACTGCACGCTGTGCGGGGCGGCCGTGACCAGCGCGCGAAACCACTTCTCCGAGCAGCCGGCCTCGTGGGTGGCTGCCGTCTGTGACCGCGGGCTGCGCCACACCCGCAACGAGGATGCCGTCGCTCTCGCCGCTGCCCCCGAGCCCGGTGGCCATGCCGTCCTGGTCGTCTGTGACGGGGTCTCCTCCTCGACCGCCAGCGACGTGGCGAGCCTGGCCGCGGCTCGTGCGGCACGTGACGTGCTGTCCGCCAGGGGTCGACCAACCACGGGTGGCCTCGCCGCCGTGGTGGCTGCGAGCACGAAGGCGCTCGTGCTGGCAACCAACGCGGCGAACGACGCAGTGATCGCGAACACCACCACGGGTCCGGGCAACCCGGCCTCGTGCACCTTCGTCGCCGCCGTCCTGCACGGCCGGGAGCTCGCGGTGGGCTGGGTCGGGGACAGCCGGGCCTACTGGCTCCCCGACGACGCCTATGCCCGGTTGCTGACCGTCGACGACTCGTTCGCCGCCGAGCAGATGGCGCAGGGGGTGCCTCGACTCGCCGCGGAGCACGGGCCGCAGGCCCATGCGATCACCCGATGGCTCGGCGTCGACGCCCCTGACCACACACCGAGCACGGTGTCCCTGGACCTGGTCGGCCCCGGGTGGCTCATGGTCTGCTCAGACGGCCTGTGGAACTACTGCTCGGAGCCACAGGACGTCGCGGCCCTGGTGGCAGCCACGAGCAGATCCTCCGGGCCAGGACCGTTGCGTCTTGCCCGGGCCCTGGTCGACTGGGCCAACGTGCAAGGGGGCCAGGACAACATCACGGTGGCACTTGCGCGGGTCGGGCCCAGCCCGCCGGATCCCAGTGCCCAGCCCACCCAGCCCATCGCGGTGTCGGCCCAGCAGCCCGCGCCCGAGCGAGAGGAAATCCAGCACGATGGCAACATTCTCAGCTGACGTCTACCAGAACGAGTTCCTGCCGGACGGTGGCACAGACGTCCACGCCATCGTCACGATCAGCTGTTCCGGCGCGGGCGGAGCGGGGCAGTCGGGGTCCGGCGACGCCGCCGAGATCGTCATCGTCGACACCTCGGGCTCGATGAGCGGCGAGAACATCGCTGCTGCCCAGCGCGCCGCCGCCGCCGCTCTCGACCAGGTGCTCGACGGAGTCTGGTTCGCGGTCATCGCGGGCAACCATGGGGCGCAGCTCGCCTACCCGCAGGACGGCCGGTCCGCCATGGTCCGCATGGATGCTCGGACGCGAGCAGATGCCCAGGCGGCGGTCGCCATGTTCCGGGCCGACGGCGGCACTGCGATGGGCACCTGGCTGGCGTTGGCCAACCGGCTCTTCGCGGCTGTCCCCGGCGTGACGCAGCAGCACGCCATCCTGCTGACCGACGGCCACAACCAGCACGAGACCCCCGCGCAACTCAGCGCGGCGGTTGACGCGGCCCGCGGCCGCTTCCAGTGTGACTGCCGCGGTGTGGGTGCCGCATGGCAGGTGGCTGAGGTTCGGACGATCGCCACGGCCCTGCTCGGGAGCATCGACCTGATCGCCGACCCGAATGAGATGGCAGCCGACTTCGAAAGCATCATGCGGCAGTCGATGGGCCGTGGGGTCGCGGGCGCTTCGTTGCGGGTGTGGGCCCCACAGGGGGCGGAGGTGATCTTCGTCCGGCAGGTGGCGCCGACCGTGGAGGACCTGACGACGCGGCGCCAGGAGGTGAATGCGCTGACGGGCGCCTACCCGACTGGAGCCTGGGGAGACGAGTCGCGGGACTACCACGTCGCCGTGCGACTGCCGTCGAAGGCCGTGGGCCAGGAGCAGCTGGCTGCGCGGGTGCAGGTCGCCGTCGACGACGCAGTGCTCGCACAGGGCCTCGTCAAGGCGATGTGGTCCAACGACGACACCCTGACGACGCGCATCGACCCGTCGGTCGCGCACTACACCGGCCAGACGGAGCTTGCCGAAGCCATCCAGGACGGTCTGGCGGCCAAGGCGGCGGGCGACACCGACACGGCAACAGTGAAGCTGGGTCGGGCCGTTCAGCTCGCGGTCGAGACGGGCAACGAGGAAGCGACGACGCGGCTGCGCAAGATCGTGGAGATCGAGGATGCCGGCACCGGCACCGTGCGACTGAAGCGCAGCGTCAGCAAGCTCGACGAGATGGCACTCGACACGGCATCCACCAAGACCACCAGGGTGAAGAAATGAGAACCCACTCAACGACGTCTGGTCGCGCGCGACGGGCGGTCCGAGCATGAGCACCTTCACCTGTCCGAACGCCCACCCGTCGACGTCGAGCGACTACTGCGACATCTGCGGAGTGCCCATCGGGACAGAAGCGAAGGCACCGTCCGGGTCGGTGGCGTCACCCCATCCTGGCGCGCGCGGTGCGGGTGTCGACGCGGGGCAGTCACCGGCGAAAAGCGCCGGCGCTCCCACACACTGCCCGAACTGCAGTTCGCCGCACGATGCGGCGGCCCTGTTCTGCGAGGCGTGCGGCTACGACTTCACCACGGGGACGATGCCTCGCCCTCCGGACCTCCCGCCTCACGCGGTCCCGGACGTCGGCGTGGCGCCAGGGCCGAACGCTGCCCCGCTGGCCCCCGCCATCCCTGTCGAGTGGGTGGCGGAGCTCTGGGTCGACCCGGACTGGTACGCGGTCCAGGAGAGCGAGGAGCCGTGCCCGTCGCCCGGCCTTCCGGTGACCGTGGTGCTGGCGGCCAAGAGCGTGCTCATCGGCCGGCCGTCCACGAGCCGGAACATCCATCCCGAGATCGACTGCACCGGCGACTCCGGGGTGAGTCGCCGTCAGGCGCAGCTGAGCACCGACGGTCAACGGTGGTGGGTCGAGGACCTCCAGTCCGCCAACGGCACCTTCGTCGGACCGGCCAGCGGACCCTTGCCGAGCGACCCTGTACCGCCGGGCCAGCGCCGTGAGCTCACCGAGGACGATCGGATCTACGTCGGGGCGTGGACCCGTCTCGTCGTGCGCCGGGCCACGCCCGAGGAGCGGCGGCAGTAGGGCGCCAGGACGGTCCGCGCCGCCAGCGCGATGGCCGCCTGCGTTCATGCTGGTCGCGGCTGTGGCACACACCTCGTCCATCGATGGTCAGACAACGATTCACTCCCCCCCTTGTCCGAGCGCCCTCGGGCGCCGTCCGAAGGGGCGCGCCACGGGGGCTTGCCCTGTCCACGCTCCCAAGGCGTCAGGACGCACGGCTACCCTTGAGAACCATGCAAGGCCCTCGGAAGGAGGTGGCCGTGTTCCTTCCTGTTCGCTACCGTGACGTCACTGCTCATGGGACTCCTTCGAGCTTGGACGTCCCGTCGGGTCCCTCTGAGGGTGTGCTGGCCCTGCCGATCACCGTGCACTGGGGGCTCGACGCCTCCACGGATCTGCCCACCCCCGACGGGGTCGAGAAGGTCTGTGAGAACCTCGTCCTTGAGGGCACTGCCCAGCAGCCGGAGGAACTTCTCAACGCTGACCTACTGCTCTCGGTGTGGCCTCACGTTCGCCCACCGACGCGAGGCCGGGACCTGTGGCAGGGGCGTTTTCTCGAACTGGCTGCCCCGTAGCGATGCCATCGGCACTGGAGCAGCAGCGTGCCGCGGCGGCGCTCATCCTGGATGTGACCAGCGACGTCGGTTTCGCGTTGGCCGGATCCGGTGCGATCCGTGAGCACGGCCTGCTCCGTCGGCCGACCCGCGGTGTCGCCCTGTTCACAAACGACACCGGAACCGAAGCGTTCGCGGCGGCCGTCGAGCGCGCCGTGGTCACCCTCACCCACCACGACCACCAGGTCATCATCGGCTGGAGCGCTGACCGGTTCGCCCGGCTGGCGGTCATCGCCAGCGACGGCTACCAGTTCGAGGTCGACCTGGGCGTGGACTGGCGGGCCCACGAGCCGGTCCGCCTCCACGTCGGCCCGGTCCTTGACGTTCAGGACGCTGTGGCGAACAAGCTCGGTGCCCTCTACAGCCGGGCTGCCCCCCGCGACTACCTCGACGTGGACGCCATTCGCCAGTCAGAGCGCTTCAGTGATGCAGAGCTGCTGCGCCTCGCCGTGGGACACGACCCCGGTTTCGACCCGGTCCTCTTCGCCGAACAGCTCAGCCGCGCGACGACGGTGCCGGCCTCCGCGCTCACCGAATACGGCGTCAGCTCCGAACATGTGCTGGCCCTGCACCACCGCCTGACCAGATGGGCTGCGGAACTCGTGGATCAGCGTGACAAAGAGCCCAACGGCTCCGAGCACGGGAGGGAGTCTTTCGACGCCCCCAAGACCGACCCCCGACGCAACCCACCCAGACACCCAGATCGGCCACCGCCCCGGTTCTCCATCTAGAGCGTGTCTGCTAAAGAACTGAGGCCGGGCCCGACAGGGTGGCCTCCATGTTTCGTGATGGCGTGATCAGTGACGAGTTGTGGGATGTCCTGGAGTCGGCGATGCCGCAGGACGCGGGTCGACCGGGGGCGCCCGTGGAATGAGCACCGCACGACGTTGGAGGGGATCATCTGGCGGTTCCGCACCGGGTCGCCCTGGCGTGACGTGCCGGAGCCGTTTGGGCCGTATCAGTCTGTGTGGCAGTGGCATCGGCTGTGGTCGACCGATGGCACGTATGTGCAGATGCTCGCGGCGGTGCGCGAGCAAGCCACGCTGGACGGTGATGGGGTGGAGGCAATCCTGTCGATCGACTCCACGATCGTGCGGGCGCACCAGCACGCCGCCGGAGCGCGGAGGGACTCTGTCGTCGCGGACCCTGCGGGCGACACAGGGGGCAGGGTCGAATTTCACGAGTTCTCGGGTGGTGCCCGGGGAGCCGCCTGATCACGCGTTGGGTCGCTCCCGCGGTGGGTTGAGTACCAAGATCCACGCCCTGTCTGACCTGACGTGCACGCCGGTGATCGCGCTGTTGACTGGCGGTCAGGCCGGGGACAACCCCCTGCTCGCCACCGTGGTGAAGGCTCTGGCTGAGGGCGGGCACGAGGAGAACTTCCGGCTCTGGGCAGACAAGGCGTACTCGCACCCGAGTACCCGAACGTTCCTGCGGGGCAGGAAGATCAAGCACACCATCTCCGAGAAGAGCGACCAGATCGCCCGCCGCTAAGCCAAGGGCTCCAAAGGCGGGCGACCACCCGGGTTCGACAGCGATACCTACACGCAGCGCAACACGATCGAACGCTCATTCAGCCGGGTCAAGCACGTCGTGGGAACGCCGAAGAGTGCCGCAGGCATCCGTTGGGTGGCGATCCCGCCTCACATGGAGCCCGCCGTATCCGAGCACCTTGACGCGCACGTGCGGTCGCGACGCGACGCGCTGCTCTTCCCTCACAGTGCCGACGAACCGGCTCGACACTTCACCCACGGTTGGAATCACAAGCAATTCCACATGCCGGCGCGCGAGGCTGCAGGTCGGCCTGACCTACGCTTTCACGAGCTGCGCCCTACCGGGGCGACGTGGGCCGCCCAGACCGGCGCGACCCTGGCTGAAGTGATGGCACGTCTGGGGCACTCGACACCCGCCGCCGCGCTGCGCTACCAGCATGCCGCGCACGGCCGCGATGACGAGACCGCTGTGAGGCTGTCCGCGATGGTTGAGGATGGACTGTCGTGAGGTAACTAGGGGACATCGAGGTAGGGGGTCAGTGGGCCGGGAGGGTTGAGCACCGGAGCCGGCATTTGGGGAAACCTACCCGGCTCGTTCTCATGAACACGAGTGCTCCAGAATCTGAAGCCAGCGGGTGTCGACCACGATCTTGGACTCGTTGCGCAAGGCCTCAGCGCGGGGTGAGAATGCCTCGAGCATGGCCTCGGGACGGGGGTACGAGCGCCTCGAGCGCGCGCCCGCCTATCGGTGCCAGTGAAGCAAACCAGTGAGCCTGTAGGGGGTCGGGCGTTCAGGACCACCGACGACGGTGGCTAGGCGCGGAGCTGCGGTAAAGGCGTTGAGGTTCTTCCGGGAAAGTGGCCTCCGGTTCATCCACTCCCCAGTCTGACTCGACCATGGCGAAATACTCGCACAGTCCCCACCTGACACACGCCCGTCAGAAGGCGCCGCACCGCGCCCTTCCTCAACGCACAGCGGGCGGCAGATGAGGACGCTAGGCGTCGCCGATGTCCCCGCGGCGAAGACGCCGCTTCTTGCCGATCTGCCGCAACGCGGCCCATGGTTCGCGCGCGGCACGACCAAGCCGACGGTTCTTATGCGGCTTACAGAACTGGCAGCCCTTGTGCTGCCGATGGGGTGAATGAGCCATCGTGGCTCCGATCCGTGACCAACACCCGCCACGGAGGGCGGGGTGGGCACGATCGAGCATTCATGGATTTGATCGTACTCGCACGCCGAGCGGCAGTTCCGGACGTTGAGCAGTTTGCGCACATCGCGGCGAAGATGGCCCGGGTGACACTTCACCGCCAGTACTTCCAGCCCTCCGGCGGCCGAGGCCACGACGCCGACGGAGACCATCCTCGAGCGGGACGCCAGCCCGGAGGTGGCGATGGCCATCCGGGCGGCACCTGAAGGGCGTACCGCTGGTCGCATCGCTGCCAAGCGAGCGTCCATATCATGCACGCGGCGGCCAGCCCCAACAACACCAGCACCCTGACGACCAACGTCCATGGTCCGGGGCCGCACTGATCCGTACCGGGAAGGCACGGGTCCGAAGGCGCGGCAAGGATGACCAGCGAGCCCAGCCCGGCCAGCAGGCATACACGGACCGGACGTTCGTCTGTGACGTTCGATCGACGAGGGTCGCGGGGGCTACTTTGCCAACTTGGCGCCGAGGATCCGGTTCGGGCAGATGGCCTTTTGGTGGAGTGAGGGCGGAGCCTCTGCTGCCCCGGTATGGCGTCCCCTGGGGCAGAGTGGAGGCATAGCCCGTCCTCCCGTGCCGTCCAAACCCTGTGCCCGATGCGGTCGAACCATCACCTGGCGCAAGGTCTGGGCTCGCGACTGGGACTCGGTGCGCTGGTGCTCGGACAACTGCCGCAAGCACGGCCTTGGTGATGTCGACCGGCAGCTCGAGGCCTCCTTGGAGTCGCTGCTGGACGGACGGTCAGCCAGTGCCTCGGTGTGTCCGTCGGAGGCGGCGCGTGCCGTCGGCGCGGACGACTGGTCCGAGCTGATGGAGCCGGCGCGGATGGCCGCTCGACGCCTGGTGGCCGCGGGGCGCGCCGAGATCACCCAGGGCGGACAGGTCATCGATCCCAGCAGGTTCAGGGGTCCGATCCGGGTGCGCAGACCTCGATGAGTGCCACCGCCGGGGCAGCGAGACAGGGCACCATGCTGCCCACCCCGTTCGTGGGCGAGGAGGTCGCCTGGGTGCAGCGTCACCTCGGCCACCTCGCGCTCGAGCCCGAGGTGAGGGCCAGCCCCGAGTTTCGCGGCGGGCAGAGCGCGGCCGACATCACTCTGGCGACCTTCGACGTGACGGGGTACGCACGGGCTCGAAACGAGGTCTGGCCCGAGCCCGCGCGCGGCGCCAGCCGCCTGAGCCCCTACATCCGCCACGGTCTCATCGACCTTCCCACGCTGTGGGCGCACGTCGCCGCCGGGCCCGTGGGCGACCGTGAGAAGTATCGCGACGAGCTGCTCTGGCAGGAGTACGCCCGCCACCTGCACGCCCGGCTCGGCGACGCCATGCGTCAGCCGCTGCGCTACGGGCCTCCCCGCCGCGAGCGCGTCGGGCAGTGGGGCTGGAACCGCGAGATGGCGTGCGTGGACCTTGCCGTGGGAGAGCTCGAGACCAACGGCTGGCTGGTCAATCAGGCCCGGATGTGGCTCGCCTCGCAGTGGTCAGTGCGGGCCGGGTTCGACTGGCGGGACGGGGCCGAACACTTCGAGCGCCACCTGCTCGACGGGTCGGCGGCCGCCAACCTGCTGGGTTGGCAGTGGACCGTGGGCACCGGCACCGGCAAGGCGTACGGCTTCAGCCGCTGGCAGGTGCGCAAGCGCGCTCCCGGCCTCTGCGAGACCTGCCCGCTGAAGGACCATTGCCCCATCGACGGCTGGCCCGACTCTGATGGCGGGCCCACGGTGCCTGACCAGGACCCCCGACTGCGCGCAGACCCCAGCGCCGACGTTACCGCCGGGCCGGCATCGGTTCAGAAGCTCGACAGTGGTCACACCCCCGAGGCGGTGTGGGTGACGTGGGAGTCACTTGGCGACGGCGATCCGGCACTGCAGGCCCATCCCGACCTGCCGGCCGTGCTCGTCTTCGACGAAAGGCTCCTGGAGGTCCGGCGACTCTCGGGCAAGCGTCTCGTCTTCGTCGCCGAGACCCTGGCCGACCTCGCCACCCGCCGCGACGTCGAGGTGCACCTCGGCGACCCGGCCACGGTGCTCGCCGGTCGCCGGCTGGCCGCCACCGCCGCTCCGGTGCCGGGGTGGCGCCGGCTCGCCACCCGTCTCGAGCTCGAGCGGCATCCGTGGCCCTGGCTCGTGCGCCCCGGTCCCGGCCCGGTCACAAGCTTCACCGCGTGGCGTCGCTCGAGCGGCGCCCCCACGACGGGTGCGGCCCGCGCCGGCTCGCGACGGCCCCGTCACTGAGGCGCCCTGCGCTGGAAGCAGTCCCCTCATCGCTCTTGATCCGGGCCTCAACACGCGCCTGAACGCGGATCCCAAACCGCCCCCAAGGACTCAGCAGTGGCATGCACAGGTCGGCGTCGCCCTCAGCCTCACAAGGTGGCGCGGCAACGCCGCAAGCCCGCAAGATCCACCCCATCGCGGCAGTTGCGGATGGGCCCTCGGACAGCAGAGAATTTGGCGACGTTGTTGGGCCGTGTGCCTGACTGAGGCTGAAGGAGGAAGCTGATGCGGTCCTCAGATCGCGGTAGCGAGCCGGCGCTGGAGCGGGCACTGGGGGCGGTCGGTGGTCTGAAGGCGGGTAGCTGGGAAAGCGTCGAGACACTGGCGCTGGTAGCGATCGCTGCCCATGGGAGACCGGAAGCCTCGTCATTGCTCAGCGCGGCGCGCCAGGCAGCTGCGGGGCTGAAGGCAGGCTCGTGGGAGAGCGCACGCGCCTTGGCTTGGCTCGCCCGTGCAGAACAGGGAACGGACTCGGTCTGACTCCCGCCGCATGCCACCCGAGCAGCGGCAAATCCGGTAAACACCCCACGTGATCGGATGGCCAGACGGTGGAAAGCGTCGCTGCGCGTGTGGGAAGCCCGTCGCAAACCGCAGGCCTCATGACGCCCGGCTACCCTTGACGAAGCCGCCGAGCCCGTGAAAGGAGGCAGCCGAGATGGCCGTTCGTGTTCTCTACCGTGACGTCATTCCCTACGAGACCCCTTCGAGTCTGGACGTGTTGTCAGGTCCCACTGAGGGTGTGCTCACCCTGCCCGTCACCGTGCATTGGGGCCCCGACTCCCTGGCCGACTTGTCCACCCCTGACGGGGTCGAGAAGGCCTACGAGAACCTCGTCCGTGAAGGCACCGCCCAGCAGCAGGAGGAACTCCTCAACGCCGATCTGCTGCGCT
>JBDSVV010000017.1:0-7944 GCA_039927035.1 Ornithinibacter sp.
GCAGCCGGCTGAGCACACGACTCAAGGGGTCAGCCGACGTGGCCGGCGAGCCGGTCGTGTCGCTCCTGGCTCTCGTCGTTGAGCCCGACGATGGTCGCCGTCTTGCCCTTCGCTGCGTACTTCGTGGTGATCGCGTCGAGCGTCGCCACGGTGGAGGCGTCCCAGATGTGTGAGCCGGACATGTCGATGACGACGTTGGCGGGGTCGTTCACGTAGTCGAACTGGGTGACCAGGTCGTTGCTGGAGGCGAAGAACAGCTCGCCGCGCACGGCATACACCCGGGTGTCCTGATCCGGGTGCGCCACGTCGACGACCTCGGTGAAGTGGGCGACCCGTCGGGCGAACATCACCATCGCCACCAGCACCCCGATACCGACGCCGATCGCAAGGTTCTGGGTCACGACGACGACGGCCACCGTCGACACCATGACCAAGGTCTCGCTCTTGGGCATCCGCCGCAACGTGGCGGGCGCGATGCTGTGCCAGTCCATCGTCCCCACCGAGACCATGATCATCACGGCGACGAGGGCAGCCATCGGGATCGCGGCCACGACGTCCCCCAGGGCAACCACGAGGATGAGGAGGAACACGCCGGCGAGGAAGGTCGAGATGCGGGTGCGGGCCCGGGAGGCCTTGACGTTGATCATCGTCTGGCCGATCATCGCGCAGCCTCCCATGCCACCGAAGAAGCCGGTGATGATGTTTGCCGCGCCCTGGCCCCACGCCTCGCGGGTTTTGTTGGAGTGGGTGTCGGTGATGTCGTCGACGAGCTGTGCGGTCATCAGTGACTCCATCAGCCCGACCAGCGCCATCCCGAGCGCGAACGGGGCGATGATGGCGAGGGTGTCGAGGGTGATCGGTACGTCGGGCACGAAGAGACCGGGCAGGCTGTCGGGGAGGGCGCCCTCGTCGCCGACCGTGGGCACGGCCACCGAGGCCACCACCGTGTATGCCGCCAGCACGACGATCGCGACCAGTGGTGCGGGGACGGCGGTGCTCACCCGGGGGAGGAAGACCATGATGGCGATGCCGACGGCGACGAGCGGGTAGACAGCCCACGGCACCCCGGTGAGGTGGGGGATCTGGGCCAGGAAGATGAGGATCGCGAGGGCGTTGACGAAGCCGACCATCACCGAGCGCGGGATGAACCGCATGAGCCGGGCGACGCCGAGCAGGCCGAAGGCCACCTGGATGAGCCCGGCGAGGATCACCGTGGCGATGAGGTAGTCCATCCCGTATTCGCGCACGAGGGGTGCGATGACGAGCGCGACCGCACCGGTGGCGGCCGAGATCATGGCCGGTCGTCCTCCCAGAAAGGCGATCGAGACGGCCATCGTGAACGAGGCGAAGAGCCCGACGCGGGGGTCGACGCCGGCGATGATCGAGAACGAGATGGCCTCGGGGATCAGCGCGAGGGCGACGACGAGCCCGCCGAGCACCTCGACGCGCAGGCGCCGTGGGGAACGCAGCGCTGCTCGCACGGAGGTGACGTCGCGCTCGTGGGCGAACATTCCGTCACCCGCAGGGTGCGCGGGCGAGGTGGTGGGGGTCGGCGAGGTGGTGGGGGAGGGCTCGGGCATGGGCAGGCTCCTGCTGACGGGTGGGTGGCCCACGGCAGTGGACCTGCACCCGGGACGTCGATGGGCCGGGTGCCGATGATCGTGTGTGTGTCGGCGCACCGAACGAGCTGGCGCGCACCGTGGACGCTCCTCGCCGCTCCAGCGGAGCGGTGGTGTGCTCGTTGAACGCATCAACCGGCGACTCAGCCAGACTAACGGTGTAGGCGAGGACACGTTGCCACGCTCGGGGATGCCGGAGCTGGTGACGCCTGCATCCGGCTCGCCCTGCTCGGCCCCTGATTGTCTTCGGATGCTCGCATTCTGACCGTCGCTCGAGGTGAACATTTGACCGAGAGGGCAGTTCTTCACGGCGACCGTCGAGGGGTGACGGAGGGCGTCTTCATCACGACCTTCTTGTGACGTGTTGGGTTGTGGGAGAGGTGGGTTGGATGGGTGGAGTACCGGGCCCGGTGGAGGACCCAGGGGCGGGGTCGACCGATGCCCGAGCAGGTCTTGGCGTTGCTCGCTGATGCGGACACCCGGGTGCGGGTGCGCCGGGAGGACCCCGGCGGGTGTGACGGGTGTCCAAGATGGCGGGTCACCGACCGGCGGGGAAGGCACTCCCGACGGTGGTGCGAGCCCGTGACGTGCACTGTCGCTTTCCCGGCTGCTCCGTCCCCGCGAAGCGGCGCCACGTCGACCACGTCGTCGCGTTCCCGACAGGACACACGGTGGAGGCGAACCTGCACGCGTTGTGCCCGGCCCACCACGGGTTCACGCACCACGCCGGTCGGACCCTGACGATGACCCCCGAGGGTGTCTGCACCTGGACCGCACCCGATCGGCGCGCCCACGCCATCCAACCCGGAGCACACCACGACCCCGCCCCCTGACGGCTGCGGGCAGACGAGTCGCCTACGAGGGCTCGCGCAGCTTGCCGCTCCTGGCCAGCTGCGGATCAGTGCACGATGCGAGGTCGAAGCAGCAGGGTCGTCGCTTTCCACTCTCCATCTTCGAGAGGCTCACCTCGACCCTTCGCTCCCGAGTCGCAGGATTGGCGGTCGCCTGGACCCAGCGGACCCACTCCCACCGCGCCATTGGGGTGATGTCCTCCCAGGTGGCACGAATGCCTGCTGGCGCTGCGCCCAGCGCACCAGCGAGGTCCTCGGGCACGTCGGGCTCAGGCCAGTCCTCCGCCACCTCCAGGGTGAGATCGACGCCTTCTCCAGTGCCGACGCCCGAGGCCTCTCGAAGGCCGGGTTCGATCCGTATCCAGTGGCCGCGGCGCCCATCCGGCTCCACCACGGTCGTGAAGGGATGTCCTTGCAGTGTTCCGTTCACGGCGACCTGGCCACGGGAGGGCAGTTGTTGGCTGGCATCCTCGGGAAGCCGGACCAGGGTCGTGTCCTTGACCGTACGCAGTGTGGCCTGGAACGCGATGGGTTCGGACTCAGGGGTTCCGGCGTTCGACATGATCTCGACGACCTCTTTCGCTGCCTGGTCGGATCGGCACGTGGATGCATCCGCCGTCCGCTTCTCGTGCACCACTGATCCTACGGCGGGTCAGGGCTGGCGCCGGTCGTGGATGGCCCGTCAGGCACTGCGCCATCGCACAGCCCGAGAAAGGCCCCCAGTGCGACGAGTTCCTCCGGCGTGCGTGGTGAGAAGTCGGTGAGTACCCGAGAACGCACCAGGTAGGCCGCGACTTGGCCGCGTGAGATCGCGACATTGATCCTGTGCCGGTCGAGGAGGAAGGACATCCCCCGTGAGACATCAGTGGGACTCGATGCCGCCATGGAGACAATGACGACTGGAGCCTCCTGCCCTTGAAACTTGTCCACCGTGCCCACGGGGACGTCATCGAGTGCGGCGTCGGCGAGCATCCGACGGAGCAGTCCGACCTGAGCGTTGTACGGCGTTATCACGAGGAGGTCGGACGCCTCGAGTGGCCTGCACTCGCCAGGACCGTCGCCACCCAAGGTCGGGCCAGCCCGCCACGTGCGACCCAGGAGGTCGCGAATGATCGAGAGCACCTCCTCCCCTTCCTCCGGAGACCACGTCGAGTTGTCGTGGTGGTCCACGAGCCTCAGGTGCACCCCCGGTTCGACACCTTCCAGCGCTCGGGAGGCCGTGACCGCCACCTCCGACTCCAACCGACCGGCATACGCCAAGACCGACACGGGCGCTGTGAGCGCAGGATGCAGCCGCCAGGTGGTCTCCAGGAAGTAGCCGAGCCGCCCGGGAAGCACTGGCTCGTCCCCGATCAGCCAGCCGAGGGCGGAGGTGTCCACCGGGTCGGCGTGGGTGCCGGTCGAGACCTGGGGGAGTTGCTGCGGGTCACCGAGGAGCAACAGGCGGTCGCCCGCGACGGCGCAGGCCAGGGTCTTCGCCAACGAGAACTGGCCGGCCTCGTCGATGACGACGAGGTCGAGGGCTCCGCGACCCACGCGCTTGGTGTTGGTGAGATCCCAGGCAGTGCCACCGATGACGTATCCACGCTGGTGCGTGCGGTGCTCCGCGGAGAATGCCGCCAACTCATCGGCGTGCGCCAGAGATGTCCACGGTGGGTCTGGCGTGTCCTTCGTCGCCTTGGCGACCTGCTCGGCCGGTACTCCGGCCGCCACGACCGCGCGCAACACGTTCTCGACGGCCTTGTGGCCCTGCGAGGTGACCCCGACGCGCCACCCGTGGTCGAGGACCAGGCGGGCGATGACCCGCGACCCGACGAAGGTCTTCCCCGTGCCAGGGGGGCCCTGCACCGCGACGTAGGAATCATCGGTGGCCAGCAGCGAGTCGATGATCGCGTGGATGTGGCGCTCCGCGCCAGACCTCACCGCCGCGAGTGGAGCACCGCCACGCAGTCGCGGCGTTCGGCGGAGCAGGATGTCGAGTCCGGCTCCCGAGGGCAGACCATCAGGGGTGTCCACCACGGCTTGGGCCACCTCGGCGAGGGCGAGGTCGATGGGCCGGGTGTTGACGACCCCGCCGGGGACCAAGGCGATGGGTCGCACGTCGTGGTCGGAGCCATCCTTCGGCTGCAGTTCCTCCACGAGGAGGCGTTGGTGCAGGCGACCATTCGCAGACAATGAGTCGTGCGCCTCGAGAACCCTCACGCTCGCACTCGAACGGGCGTTGGCATGACCCGGCAGGGCCTCGATGCCGTGCGGTGCCGGATCGACGTAGACGGCGCTGACCTCGCTGGTCGTGCCCAGCGGCACCCCCCGCATCGGCTCTCCGGAGAGGAGGAGGGTGCGGCGCGGGCGCTGCCGCGGCGTGTCCCGGTGCCACGCTTCCTTGACCTCGGCGGACTCCACGAGGAAGACGCCGTCCGTTCCGCGCCACTCGGCCGTGGTCGTTCGGAGCCGCTCGAAGTGGGCCTGCCAGATCGGCTTGTCCTCTCGCGCGTGGAAGAGCACCGAGGCCGCAACCAGGGCCAGGGCCTGCTGCTCTGGGGACCGTTCGTGGGGCTTGACCCCCGCGATGCGTCCTCGGACCAGTGCCTCCAGGCGCATGGCCGTCGCGCGCTGTTCAGACACCGGGGCCGGGGGCACCATCTCGCCCCCCACTGGCGTGAGACCTCGCTCGTCCGCGGGAATCCGGGAGAGCAGCCAGTTGCGCAGTCTCAGGGTGGAAACGCAGTCGTCGAGGTTGTAGTCGGCGATCTCGGCCAGCAGCGCCGCGGCTCGATCCTCGCGGCCCTCGATGTGCGCTGCCACCACCTGGTGGTAGACGACGATCGAGTCCGCCGCGTTGGTCACCGCCGCCTCACGGGCGGGCATGTACAGCGGCTCGAGCTTCTTGATCGAGTAGGACCTCTGGGACACCCGGATGCCGGCCCGCACGGTCGCGTAGAGATCGACGAAGACGCCCTCGCGCAGGAGCTGGTCGACGTCGTCCTCGCACACCCCGTGACGCGCGGCCAACCGAAGCAGGGCGCTCGGCTCGTAGGGGGCGTAGTGGTAGACGTGCAGGCCGGGCCACCGCGCCCGGCGGTCGGCGAGATAGCCGACGAAGTCGACCAGGGCCTGCCGTTCCTGCTCCCGGTCGTGGGCCCAGAAGGTGCGAAAGTCGGGCTCCCCCCGGTCGACCTCGACGATCCCGAAGAGGTACTCCAGACCCCACACGTTCGACCCGGACTCGGCCCACAGGGGGTCACCCTCGAAGTCGAAGAAGATGTCGCCCGGGCTTGGTGCCGGCAGACGGCGCAGCGCGACCTCGTCGACGACTTCAGCCACCACCTCGCCACCGCGTTCCTGGACGAGCTGCAGCCGAGCCTGTCCGCTGAGCCGTTCCAGGGTGGCCGCCCGCACGTCGGGCACCGGGTCGGTGCGCGTGGACAGCTCCTCGACCGTGCGGACCCCGGCCTCGAGGAACCGTCGTCTCGTCGGCACCCTCATCCCTGCGACCATCAGGAGGTCGCGTGCCGCCACCACGTCGGGCTCACACACCTCGCACCGGCCGCAGGCCAACCACCGCTCGTCGCCCCACGTGGCGGGCCCGGCATCAGCGCGGTGCTCGGCGAGGAGGGCGTCGAGGCGCGTGCGACGTGAACGGTAGACCGGGAGGATGTCGGAGAGGTCGTGGTCGCGCGCGTCACCGTTCCCGAGCACCAGGCGCGCGACCGGCGCGGTGGGCACGCCGCAGGACTGGAGCATCGCCGCGTACGCAGCGATCTGGAGGAGGGCGGGAACGCTCGCCGACCGGGCCAGCTTGGTGTCGCTGACGAGCCACCCCCGCGGGGTGCGCTCGATGAAGTCGGAGTGGCCCACGAATCCGCCATCGAAGAACGTCGCCTGGAAGATGACGTCCGCCTGGGACCGGAGCGCTCCCAGGGTCTGCTCCATCGCCCGGCGCAGCCCGGCCTCGGTGTAGACCGGCCGATTCAGCTGGACCACGCCACCCGGGTGCGCCCGCGAGAGCCGGCGCAGCTCGGCTTGTTCGTGCTGGTCGCCGAGCTCCTTCACGCGAGCGAGCATCGGGTCATCGCCCACGACGACCCGCTCGCGCCGGCCCAGCCGCACGTCAAGCTCGGCGACCAGGGCGAACTCGCACGTGGCAGCAGTGCGCAGGTCGCTGGCGCTGATGACCAGCCGACGGTCGTCGAGGAGGAACATGCCCCGAACCTACCCACGCCTCCCGACAGCCACCGGGGGGCCGTCGCCGCTCAGATCCAGCTCGGCAACCACATCCGCCAGTGCCAGTGCTCGTACGGGATGGTGTCGGCGACGTAGACGGGATGGAAGAAGGCGAAGAGCGCCAGCGTGAGCAGGAGGTAGCCCCCGACGACGAGCCACCGGGTGCTCCACCTCCGCGGATCGTCCTCCCGACGCCCCACCCACAGCCCGATCATGAACGCGATCGCGAGCACGACGTACGGCTCGAACGCCACGGCATAGAAGGTGAAGATCGTGCGGTCCTGGTAGACAAACCACGGCAGGTAGCCTCCGACGATACCTGCCGCGATGGCACCGGCCCGCCAGTCCCGGCGGCGCAGCCACCACCACAGAAGCACCGCCAGCGCGATGATGCCCAGCCACCAGACCGAGATCGTGCCGATCGGGTTGATCGCGGAGGAGCACTTGTCCGCGGTGCACCCGTCGACACCGATGGTGGGGCTCTCGTAGTAGAACGACGTCGGCCGCAGTTGGAGCATCCACGACCACGGGTTCGACTGGTAGGGGTGCGGTGTCTGCAGGGTGGTGTTGAACGCGTACGCGTCCTGGTGGTACTTCAGCCAGTTGCGCAGCACCGGCGGCAGCCACTGCACCCCCTGACCGGGGTTGAACGTGTCCCAGTGTCGGTGGTAGCCGTTGCTGGAGAGGAACCATCCGGTCCACGACACCGTGTAGACCACGGCTGTCGTGACCACCATCTGCACGGCGGCGAAGGGCCCGTCCACGAGGAGCGCCCCGCGCGTCCAGCGACGCACCCCGGCCGCGCGCCGCGCCCCCATGTCCCACCACACGCTCATCAGCCCGAAGGCCGCGAGGAAGAACAACCCCGACCACTTCGTCCCGGTGCACAGGCCCAGGGACACCCCTGCGACCCAGCGCCACGGCCGCCACCCGAGCCACGGCCCGGCTCCGGTCGGCCACACCCGGCGCGGCAGGGCGCCGACCTGCTCCGCCAGGATCGCTCGGCTCCGGTCGCGGTCCACCAGCAGGGCCGCGAACGCACAAAGGGCGAAGAACATGACGATGATGTCGAGGATGCCGGTGCGTGACATCACGAAGTGCGACCCCTCGAAGGCGAGGAGGAAGGCCGCCACGCAGCCGAGCATCGTCGAGCCGAACAGGCGCCTTCCGACCCGCCCCACGACGAGGATCGACAGCGTCCCGAGTAGGGCGACCGAGAAGCGCCACCCCAGCCCGTTGTCGGCACCGAA
>JBDSVV010000018.1:0-4415 GCA_039927035.1 Ornithinibacter sp.
AGCTCGTGAACGCCGCCATCCAAGCTCGTGCTTCACCGATGCTCGCGAACCGGTCGGGATAGTCGGCCATGTACTTCATGGTCTTGAACTGCGACTAGCTGTAAGGGTTGTCATTGCTTTATCCGGCTAATCTGGGTCGGGCTGGTGCGTTGGCCGGTTAACGGTTTCAGCGTTGGTGGTTCTCCAGGCGGCGGAGTTGTTCTTCGTGGCGTCGTACTCGCGCGGCGAGGGCATCGACGGTGGCGCGCAGGGTGGCGATCTCTTCGGTCAGGCCGGCGAGGGTGCCGCCGGTCACTGTCCGGCGGCGGTGTTCTTCGATGGCTGCTCGGATGGTGGGGTCGCGGTAGAGGGTGGTGCGACCCAGACCCGTTGCTGCGGCGATGGCAGTGAAGGTGACGTCGTGGCCGTCGCGGCGCAGATCGGCGCAGGCGCGTTCGACACGGTTCAGGGTGCTGGTGTTGGTCATCGCGCTTGGCCCTTCTCGATGAGGGCGTCGAGCTGGGCGATGAGTCGTTGGTGTCGGTCGGCTTCGGTGATCCAGCCTCGCTGTTCGGCGTCACGAGCCAGGGCTTGGGCATCGACGCGTTGGGCGGCCAGGATCGGTAGCGAGCCGGCCTCGGTGTGGAAACTGGGGCAGTGCTCGCAGATGTTGGCGTAGGCGCAGGCACCTTGGACGGGTGCGCGCAGGCAGAACCCGCCGGCCAGTCGGGACTTCAGCAGCGGGGTGTCCTTCCAGTCCTTGCCGCCGGTGATGTCGGCCAGCGGCAGGCTGGTCCGGCCGGGCGCCGGTGTGCGGGCCTGGGTTTTGGCGAGATCCAGAGCACGTTCGTATTCGGTGCGGACGGTGGTGTCGAACAGACGCCCGTAGCGCAGGCTCATCTCTGCGGAGGCGTGGCCAAGCAGCGCCATCAGCGACTGCAGGGACACACCTGCGTTGATCAGGGCGGTTGCGTAGGTGTGCCGCAGCTGGTGCGGGGTGATGTGGTCGATCCCTGCCGCCTCGGCGGCCCGATCAAGCTCGGCACGGACCCCAGCCTGTGCCAGTCGGCGTCCGTGGTGGGTGAACAGGAACTGGGCCTGGCGTCGGTAGCGGGGGTGCGGCAGTGGCCGGCCGTGGTCACGCAGCTCGGTGATGTGGTCGACCAGGGCGAGGATCTCGGCGTCGATGGGGACCATCCGTTCGGTGTCCATCTTGCCCAGAGGCACCTTCAACCAGGAGCCGCCGTCGGGGATCTCGTGGACGCAGTCCAGTTCAAGGTCGAGCAGCTCACCGATCCGCAACCCGCAGGCGCGCTGCAGCCGCAGCGCGGCCGCGGCCAACTGGTTCCTGGGGGTCTCGGTGAGGATCTCGGTGAGGCGGCGGTCAACGTCGACGGGCAGGTAGCGGGGCAGAACCTGGGGCAGTTTGGGCACGTCGTCGCGGAAGAGGAGCTTGCGCGACGGCGCCTCAGGCCAGCCCCATTCGGTGATGTCGGTCAAGAAGCACTTGATCGCCAGCACCCGACGAGACCGGTCCGCGACGCTGATCGGCTGCCCGTCCTTGAGGCTGACCGTATCGACCAGCGAGGTCAGGTAGGGCTCGACGTGACGTCGACGGTCAAGCTCGGCGATTGAGGCCAGGTCCGGGTCGATCCGGGCCAAGAACACCCCGAAGTGCTTGAGGCGCGTCGCCATGCCGGTGACGGTCTTTGGGTGGCAGGTCGCCATCTTGCGCTCCAGATAGGCGATCATCGCCTCCCGGACCGGTGGGCGTACTTCGCCAAGACGCTCGGCCAACGGGACCGGACCACCAGAGCGGGGCAACTCATCGACGATGCCCAGGTGGAACAGCACCCGCTGGGTGTTGCTGAGTGCCGACAGGTAGTGATGGTGACCCTTGCCGGTCCGCTCCTGCCGGGCGCGGCAAGCAGCAGCGAACTGCGCCAAGTCCTCAAGGCGGAACTGGTCCAACCGCCGACCGGTCTCGATGAGCAGCCGGGCCGGAACCTGGGAACCGGTGGCGAACCGGACCCTCTCGGTGAACCCCAACTCGGCAGCAGTGCTCATGAACGCCTCAAGGTCACCGGCCAGCGGGGAGTTCTCGAGCTCGCGCCAGATGCTGGAGAGTTTGCGTTCCAGGAGGTAGTCATATCCCGGCGCCAGGCCGCGGTGCAGCATCAGCCAGGTGATGATCGGTCGGGTGGCGCTGTCGGCTGACAATCGGACCTCCAACGGCTCGGCCGCCCACGCGCTCGGGTCGGGCCAGCGGGCGAAGAACGCCCGCACTGCCCGCACATAGGACACGTTCCCTCGCCCTGTCGATTCGAGGTAGGTGAGGTAGTCGGCCACCAGGGCACCGGCACCGTCAAAACCGGGACCGCGCCCGGGATCAGGATCGGGAGCGGATGCGAGCGCGTGCGGCATCGAAGTCTGCTTTCACGTGGGCCGGAGCCAGATGGATGTAGCGAGACGTGGTGTCGACGTGGGCATGACCCAGCAGTGCTTGCATCACAGCCAGGTCCACGCGGGCCTCGGCCAGCGCGGTCCCGAACGTGTGTCGCAACGCGTGCGGATGTCCGCCGGTGATCCCGGTCAGATCCCGGTGGTAACGGAAGATGGTGCGCAGTCCGGCCGCACTCAACGGCTGGCCGCGGTTGGGGCCCTTGGCCACCAAGAACAACCGCTCCGAATCGGACTCGGGACGCTCGGTGAGCAGGTAGACCTGAATCACCGAGGCGACATCGGCATCCAGCGGGACCCGTCGCTCGCGTTGGCCCTTGCCCAGTACCTTCAGCCAGCGGCCACCGATGTCGACATCGGCGACTGCCAGTCCCAGCACCTCAGCCGAGCGCAGCCCGCAGTAGAGCATCAGTCCGGCAATAGCGTGATCTCGCCAGGTTCGAAAGCTGCCCAGCAGTTCGGCTGCCTCGGTCTGTGACAACGCGACCGGCAACCGCTGCGGCTCACGCAGCCTCAGCGACGAGCGGTTCTTCGGGCGTCGGGCGGTGTGGGAAAGCATCCCCGTGCGTTCTCCGGCAACCCGCCAGCGTGCCTCCCTGCCCTTGGGCACCGGGTTCTTCACCTCCGGCTCACGCATCGCCGCGAACGCGAACAGCCCTGAGATCGCGGCCAACCGACGATTGATCGTCGCCGCGGCGTACTGGTCCGCGCGGCGGCCTGAGGACATCTTGACCACGTTCGGTCCCGGACGCCCGGGAACCTTCGCCTCCCGACAAGCCCGCAGGAACCGCAGCAGCACCTCGGTGGTCGCTGTCTCCAGCGGCTCCTCCTCGGTGGCAAGCCACCGGCAGAACGCGAGCAGGTCGTAGCCGTAGGCGCGCACCGTCTTCGGCGAATAATTCCGATCCACCAGATGCGCCAAGAACTCATCGACCATCACGAACCGCGACACCCCATCACCGGCCAGCGCCCACGCGCCGTCGCGTTCCTCGAGCCGAAGCTCACCATCACTGCTCACGAGAACAGATGTACCAGCCATGACCACCAGAACACTCACAACCACGCCACAGGGCGTGTCGCTGACCTGCACCGATACAAGTATTAGCCGGTTAAGAGGGACGACCCGACCCGGCCCATCGACTGCCGGACGCCCTGCTGGCGGCACAGCAACGTGTGCGAGTTCGCCGTGTAGGTCGAGCCCCTATCGGTGTGGAAGATCACCCGCTTCGATTCATCGGTGCGCCACCCCTCGCCGTTGACGGCCTCGACACCACCACGCGTAGCGATGGCCATCTTGATCGCCGCGCACGCCAGATCAGCGTCTGGGTGCAGGCCCGTGGCGGCCCCCAGCAGGCGCCGGGAGTAGAGATCGATCACGGTCGCCAGATACAGCTTTCCGGCAGCGGTCGGGATCTCTGTCATATCACCCACCCAGCGGGCATTGGGGCGATCAGCGGTGAAGTCGCGGCGCAGCAGGTCGGGGAACTTCGGGGCAGTCTTGTCCTGCTTCGTCAGCCCGTTCCTGCGCTTGATCCGCCGCGCGAGCAGGCCTTGGCGGCGCATCGAGTCCGCCACCGTCTTCTCCGACACGGTCCAGCCGTCATCGCGCAGATCGTGGACCAGCCGAGGCGAGCCGTGCAGACCGCGCTTCTTGGTGAACATCACCCGCACCGCCCAGTCGATCGTGTCACGCCGATGGTCTCGAGGTGTGTGCAGCCCGCTCGACGCCGACGGACCTGCGGCCCTGCCGAGCCACTTGTAGAACCAGGCCAGCGAAACCCCCAACAGCGCGCAGACGACCGTGTGTGGCACCCGGTACATGGTCCTCTGGTCGGCGATGAAGCGTGCCACGCTCACTTCGTCGCCTCCTTGACCCACAGGACCACGGATCGCTTGAGGACATCACGCTCCATCCGGAGCTCCGCGACCTCAGAGCGCAACCGCTTGAGCTCCTCGACGTCGTCCTTCGACAACCC
>JBDSVV010000019.1:0-3876 GCA_039927035.1 Ornithinibacter sp.
AGGAGGGCTCAGATGGTGATCTCGCCCCGGGGGGTCTCGAAGGTCACCGACATCAAACCGGGCGTGCCGTGCGGGGAGACGAACTCGAAGGCGATGACCGAGGACGTGTAGTCGGCGGGGAGCCCGAGCCACTCGCGGACCCGCTCGGGGTCGCCGGCGATCCGCAGGGAGTCGATGGTGACCTCGGTGCTCGCGTCGTCGGAGGGGTGCGGCACTCCCTCTTCCCACTGGACGAAGAACGGGAGCTGCGGGTCGGCCTGCAGGCCCCTGACGCCGAGCTGCTTCCAGCGCAGCTCCACTCCGTCCGGCCGGTGCCGGTTGCCCTGAACCGACTCGCGGCCCAGGCGCGACTCCTGCTCGGCCATGTCCTCGACGCGGACGACCCAGCCGAGCCAGCCACCGCCGGACTCGGAGCGGGCCCGCACGACCTGGCCGAACGGGGCCTTGTCGCTCGCGGGGTGGTCCAGGACCTCGACGACCTCGACGTAGCGCTCGTGGGCGAGCGGCAGGATGATGTTGCGCGTCCCGAAGCGGGGGTGGATCCCACCATCGACCGGCTCGACGCCGATCCGCTCCGCGAGGCGCGCCGCCGTGGCCTGGAGGCCGTCGTGCTCTGCGGCATAGGACACGTGGTCAACTCGCATGCCGTTCATCGTCGCACACGCGCAAGGGTGCTCAGGACCGACCCCCACGCTCGTCGGCCACGGCAGCCGCGTTTGTCTCAGAGAGAACGCTGCCGGACCGCCTCGTAGACCACGACTGCTGCGGCGGTGGCCGCGTTGAGCGAGTTGACTGCGCCCACCATCGGGATCCGGACCCGCTCATCGGCGCCCGCGAGGGCCTCGTCGGTGAGCCCCTCCTTCTCGGTCCCGACGGCGATCGCCACCCCGCCCCGGTAGTCGACGGCCGTGTGCGCGGTCTGTGTGACGGGCGTCGTCGCAACCATCCGGATGCCGTTCTGCCGCAACCACTGCAGCACCGCACCCGTGGGGGCGGTCGCCACCGGGACGGAGAAGACGGTCCCCTTGCTGGCTCGCACGACGTTGGGGTTGCCCCAGTCGGTCACGGGGGAGGCGGCGATCACGGCAGCGACGCCCGCGGCGTCGGCGGTCCGCAGCACCGCACCGAGGTTCCCCGGCTTCTCCAGCCCCTCGCACACCAGGATGAGTGGCTCCGGGGGCAGGACGAGGTCTTCCAGCGGGACCCCGGCAACGGGGACGACGGCGAGGAACCCGTCGGGGCCCTCGCGGTAGGCAACCTTCTCGAAGGCCGAGCGACTGAGCCGGAGCGTGGCGGCCCCCAGGCCCCGAGCCCTGGCCACGAGATGCTCCTGCTCCGCCGCGTCGAGCATCAGCTCGGGGCAGTGCAGCACGGTGAGCGGCACGACGCCGGCATCCAGTGCGAGGCCCAGTTCCTCGTAGCCCTCGACCACGGTGCGGCCCTGGTCCTCGCGGGTGCGTCGACGGCGCAGCGCCAGCACTTCCTTCAGGCGTGGGTTCGATGGTGAGGTGACGAGCAGTTCTGCCATGGTGCGGACAGCATCCCATGAGGCTCTGATGGGGTAGAAAAGTCCGGTGACCAGCACCGACGCACCCACGCGCAGCGAGACCCGGAGCCGCAGACTCGGCCGAGCCACGGCATACGGGGTGGTGGTGGCCGTCGTCCTCATCGGAATGGGCTTTCTGATCCGCAGCACCTGGGACCCGCTGCAACGCGCCGACGACGCGACCATCACCTGGGCCACCAACTTCACCCGTCCCAAGGACGGGCTGCGATCGTTCCTCATCTTCTGGCAGGCGTTGACGCTGCCGATCAACCTCTACGTCGGGGGCACCCTCCTCTGCCTGTGGGCGTGGCTCGCGAAGGGTCTGCGGACGCGCGCGTGGTGGGCCTTCGGCACGATGATGTTCGCCTGGTTCCTCGGGCTGGTGTCCAAGCTCGTCGTGCAGCGGGCCCGTCCAGTCGTGGAGGACCCCGTCTCGGAGGCGCCCGGCTACTCCTTCCCCTCGGGCCACGCCCTGAACACGGCCGCGTGGGCGACCATCGTCGTCATCCTGTTGTGGCCGCTGCTCAAGCCGGTTGCGGCACGGGTTGTGGCGGTCGCCGTAGCGGGGCTCGTCGTGCTGATGACCGCGCTGGACCGGATCTTCCTCGGCGTGCACTACCCCAGCGACGTGACGGTGGGGGTCATCACCGGTGCCGGTCTGGCGCTCGCGTCGTATGCCGGGTACCGCGGCTGGAACCCGCCGGACCCGAGCGCGTCGCACGATCCGGACCTCGAGGGCGGCACCAGCCGCGCCGACACTGCGACCGCCAAGGAGATCTGATGAGCTTCCTCACCCGGTGGGACGGGGACCAGAGCCGGCCGGCGGTCAAGAGCGCGCTGCGCGACGTGGCCGTGCGGGCCGTGCTCCCTGCGATCCCTCTCTTCCTCGTCATCGTCGGCTTCGGCTTCCTCCTCAAGGGGCCGCTGTTCGCCCTCTCGGAGTCGGAGAACAACGTCAACCGGTGGTTCCAGGACATCCGGACCCCGACCGGGGAGACGATCACGCTGTTCATGTCCTCGATCGGCAACACCGAGTACGTGATCGGGGTGACTGTGCTCGTCGCCGCCCTCATCTGGTGGCGCACCCGGAAGTGGTGGTACGCCGTGGTGCCCCTTGTCGCGATCTCGCTCCAGGCGACGGTCTTCGTCATCGCCACCCACGTGGTGGGCCGCGACCGACCGAACGTGGAGAGACTGGACCCGACACCGCCGACGTCGAGCTTCCCCAGTGGTCACGTCGGCGCGTCGAGCGCCCTCTACTTCTCGTTGGCCTTGATGGCCACCAGGATCACGAACGTCGCGCTGCGCCGCGTGCTGATCGTGCTCTGCGTGCTGGTGCCCTTCCTCGTGACCTACGCCCGGCTGTACCGCGGCGCACACCATCCCACCGACGTGTTGTGGGGGATGATCAACGGCTTGGTGTGCGCGCTGCTGGCCTGGGGATACCTGCGGCGCGAGCCGGCGAAGGACTGAGCGCGGCCAGCGCCCTCAGAGTTTGGCGTACTTCGCGCGGGCGAACGAGTAGACGCCGTAGGCGGCGATCCCGAGCGCGACCAGGGTCAGGATGACCGGCCCACCGGGCGCCTCCTTCAACGTCTTCAGCGCGCCGTCGAGGCCCTGGGTCTTCTTGGGGTCAGCGGTCCAGGCGGCATACACGAAGAAGAAGCCGACGACGACGAGGGCGATGCCCTTGGCCACGTAGCCGACACGACCGGCTCGCACGGCCCATTCCCCGGGATTACCCTGCAGGTCCTCGAGGAACTTCTCAGCCCACCCCTTGTAGACGTGGTAGCCGGCTACGCCCAGGACCACCAGCCCGATGACGCCCACGAGGAGCCGGCCGCCAGGGTTGCCCATGAGCGTGGCCGCGAAGCCCTGTGTCTGCTTCTCGCTGCTGCTCGACTGACCGAGGGCGACGATCTTGAAGGTCGTCCACGCGATGAACGCATACATGACCCCCTTGGCCACGAGCTTGGTGAGGTCGGCCTTTTCCTGCCGACGAGCGATGCCCTCGGTGATGCTCCAGACAGCGAGGAGAGCGAAGCCAACGACGCCGATCCACAGAACGACCGAGCCGGTCGACGAGCTCGCCAGCGTCTTCAGGGCGCCGGAGGAGTCCGCCTGCTTGGAGCCGCCGCCCTTCCCCCAGGCGATCTTCAGCGCGATGTAGCCGATGAGGAGGTGCAACACCCCGAGGATGGCGAAGCCGACGCGCGCACCGTATTCGACGACGCGGCTGTTTCCTGCTTCTCTGGCGGCGCTGGTGGCCTGCGATGTGTCCATCCGCACACAGTGCCACCTGCGGGGATGCCGGGTGGCCGTGATGCGCG
>JBDSVV010000020.1:0-4787 GCA_039927035.1 Ornithinibacter sp.
CCGCCCGCGACCGTGTTCGCCGAGAGGTTGCGCACGTCGGAACCGGCGATGTAGAGCGCCCGTCGCTCGGCGAGGCCGATGTAGGCGCCCTGCTTGAGCAGGGAGGTGTCCAGGGCACCCCACGCCCCTTCCCGCGCCAACGGGTCGGCGATGGCCGAGGCCTTCGCCATCGCGGCGTCCAGCTCCTTGCTGGCCCAGTAGCCGTAGTCCCGACCCGGCCCGGCCGCGGTGATGTTGATCGTGCTGTCGAAGAGCGGCGGGAGCACCGTCGAGGCCGAGGCCCAGGCGGGGGCCCAGTTGGACCAGAAGACGTCGATCTCGGTCGCGAGGGCCGGGTCACTGATCGTCGCGAAGTAGTCGTCGACGATCGGCTTCAGCACCGGCTCGAACCCCGCCTCCCGCCAGCCTGCGACGAGCGCCGCCATCGCCTTGTCGGTCGCCTCGCTGGAGCGGTAGGCGAGCGTGAACTTCACCGGCGCAGTGACCTTGGCTGCCGCAAGCAGCCCCATCGCGGCGACGGCATCCCCGCGGGTTCCGGTGCTGACCGGGTCGTCACCGTGGGCCGCCGGGAGGGAGTCAGGGATGAGGGAGAACGTCGGCTCAGCCGCCGTCGTCCCGCCGATCGCCGTGACGTAGGCATCCCGGTTCGTCGCGGCGGCGAGGGCCAGCCGGACGTTCTCGTTGGCGAAGACCGCGCTCTTCACGTTGGGCACGAGGTAGTCCACGACCCCGGTCCGTGGATTGATCGAGCGCTCCTGCAGGCTCTGGACCGCGGTGATGTTCTGCTGGATGGCCGGTGGCGCGGAGCTCAGCGACACCGACGTGCGCCCGGTCGCTCCATCGGCCATGATCTGCTGGGCGACGGCCTGGGTCTCCAGGCCCTCCTGGTACTCGATCCGGTCCGGGTACGCCCTGCGCACCGGGTCGCCCGCCCGGCTCCAGTGCGGGTTGCGCACGAACACCCCGCCCTGTCCGGGAACCCAGGCACCCTCGAGCATGTACGGCCCCACGGAGAAGATCTCGTAGGCACCGTCCTTGCCGCGGTCGGCTGACTTCTTCACGGGTGCGAAGGAAGACTGGGTGAGCATCTCGTTGAAGTCGCTCAGCGCGGTGCTGAGGGTGAAGGTGATGACGTTGTCCTTGCAGGTGACTGCCTTGTCGAAGTTCGCCTGCGCCGTGGCTGCCGCGTCACCGGTCGCGAAGGGTCCCGGATAGGTGCTCGTCCCGTCGGGGTTGCGCGGCACCGCAAGCACCGCGAGGGCGTCGGTCGGGCCGCCGGTGACCACGTCGGTCGCGAAGGTCCGCGAGATGCCGTAGGCGACGTCCGCGCAGGTGAGGGCGCTCCCGTCCTGCCAGGTCAGCCCGTCGCGCAGCGTGAACGACCAGGTCTTCAGGTCCTTGCCGGGTGTCCCGGTGTCGGTGGCGAGGTCGCCGACGAGCCGGGCCTGCTTCTCGGGGTCGGTGCTGGGGGCGTATGCCGTGAGGGTGCGTACGAAGACCCGCCCTGCGAAAGCCATGTCCTCACGTGAGGCGATCCGCTGTGGGTCCCACGTGGCGACCGGGCCGAGTGCCAGCGCATGGATGGTGCCACCGCTGGTCTCGACCCGCTCCCCCACCGCGGACGAGGGCGTCGCCGGATCCCCCGCCGGTGTCTCGCTGCGGGTCAGCGCGAGCACGCCGACGACCGCCAGGGTCGCGACGAGCAGGGCCGCCAGGGTCGCCGTGAGACGGCCCGGACGCTTCTGGCTCCGGTGCGCCTTGCGTCGGCTCGTTCGGGTCCCCCCGGAGGAGGTCCCTTCCGGGTCAACCACCAGCGATCAGCTCTTCCGGGCCCTGGCTGCCGAACGGGCGCGCAGGGTGTGGTCGAGCTCGACCTTGCGGATCCGGACCGCGACCGGGGTCACCTCGACGCACTCGTCCTCGCGGCAGAACTCCAGGCTCTGCTCGAGGGACAGGCTGCGCGGGGGGGCCAGCCGCTCCAGGATGTCGGCACCCGCGGAGCGCACGTTGGTGAGCTTCTTCTCCTTGGTGATGTTGACGTCCATGTCATCGACCCTGGAGTTCTCGCCGACGATCATGCCCTCGTAGACCTCGGTCGTGGGCGCGATGAACATCGAGCCGCGCTCCTGCAGGTTGGCCATGGCGTAGGCGGTGGCCGCGCCGGAGCGGTCGGCCACGAGGGAGCCGCTGATCCGGGTGGAGATCTCGCCCGCCCACGGCTCGTAGCCCTCGAACACGTGGTTGGCGATGCCGGTGCCCCGGGTGTCGGTGAGGAACTGGGTGCGGAAGCCGATCAGGCCGCGCGAGGGCACGAGGTACTCCATCCGGACCCAGCCGGTGCCGTGGTTCGTCATCTGCTCCAGGCGGCCCTTGCGCGCGGCGAGGAGCTGGGTGATCGCGCCGAGGTGCTCCTCGGGGGTGTCGATGGTGACGCGTTCGATGGGCTCCTGCACCTTGCCGTCGACCACGCGGGTCACGACGACGGGCTTGCCGACGGTGAGCTCGTAGCCCTCGCGACGCATCTGCTCCACGAGGATCGCCAGCGCGAGCTCACCACGGCCCTGGACCTCCCAGCTGTCGGGCCGCTCGGTCGCGAGCACCCGCATCGACACGTTGCCGACGAGCTCGCGGTCGAGACGGTCCTTGACCAGGCGCGCGGTGACCTTGGCGCCCTTGACGCGCCCTGCCATCGGGCTCGTGTTGATGCCGATCGTCATCGAGATCGCCGGCTCGTCGACCGTGATGAGCGGCAGCGGGCGCGGGTCGTCGGCATCGGCGAGGGTCTCCCCGATCGTGATCTCCGGGATTCCGGCCACGGCGATGATGTCGCCCGGCCCAGCCTGCTCGGCGGGCCGGCGCTCGAGGGCGTCGGTCATCAACAGCTCGGTGATCTTGACCTTCTCCACGGTGCCGTCACGGCGGCACCACGCGACCTGCTGCCCCTTGCGGATGGTGCCGTTGTGCACGCGCAGCAGGGCGAGCCGGCCCAAGAAGTTCGAGGCGTCGAGGTTGGTGACATGTGCCTGGAGCGGGGCCTCGGTGTCGTAGGAGGGGGCCGGGATGGTCTCGATGATGGTGCGGAACAACGGTTCGAGGTCGGCACCTTCGGGCATGTCGCCGTCGGCGGGACGGGTCATCGAAGCCCGGCCGGCCTTCGCCGACGCGTAGACGATGGGGAACTCGAGCTGGTCCTGGTGGTGGTCGGCATCGACGAGCAGGTCCATGAACAGCTCGTAGACCTCGTCGACGACCTCGCCGATGCGGGCGTCGGGGCGGTCGACCTTGTTGATGCAGAGCACCACCGGCATCTTGGCGGCAAGGGCCTTGCGCAGCACGAACCGGGTCTGTGGCAGCGGGCCCTCGCTCGCGTCCACCAGGAGCACCACGCCGTCGACCATCGACAGGCCGCGCTCGACCTCGCCTCCGAAGTCGGCGTGACCGGGGGTGTCGATGATGTTGATCGTCATGCCGTCCACGAGCCCCGCGTCGGCGGCAGCCTTCCCGGCATACCGCACGGCCGTGTTCTTGGCCAGGATCGTGATGCCCTTCTCACGCTCGAGGTCACCGCTGTCCATGGCGCGCTCGGCGATGTGTTCGTGCTCGCCGAAGGCACCCGACTGCCAGAGCATCTTGTCGACCAGCGTGGTCTTTCCGTGGTCGACGTGGGCGACGATGGCGACGTTACGAAGGTCATCGCGAGAGGAGAGAGGCATAACCACCAGTGTCTCAGGCAACGAGGCGTGCACCCAATCGCCGCTGGCCCCCCTGCTCAGGTCTCACTTGGGTAACCGTCGGCCGGTGGCCCCCCCAACTGGCCCGGATGCCGTTATGGTCACCCTCACGGTGGACGGAGCGGCCCCCCGGGCCGTTCCGACCTCCCCTCGGACGTCCGACCCGGACGACCGAAGTGATCGCACACCCAAGCGAGGTTTATCGATGAAGTTCCAGCGGAAGGTGCCGTTCGCCATCATGGCGGTGGCAGCCCTGACCCTGACCGCGTGCGCGCAGTCGGACCGGCAGTCGGGTGACTCCACCACCAGCGGCGCCAGCAGCGGCCTGAAGGACACCCTGACGTTCGGCGCCGCCGGCGCCCCCAAGCTGTTCGACCCGTTCTACGCCACGGACGGCGAGACCTTCCGGGTCACCCGGCAGATGCACTCAGGCCTGCTCGGGGTCACCCCCGGCACCGCAGACGTCGAGCCCGACCTGGCCGAGAGCTGGACGCCATCGGCCGACGGCCTCACCTGGACCTTCAAGCTCCGCCAAGGCGTGAAGTTCTCCGACGGGGAGCCGTTCAACGGTGCGGCCGTCTGCGCCAACATGACCCGCATGTTCGAGCAGAAGGGCGCGGGTCAGACCGCTGGGGAGTACTGGGGCTACTTCTTCGGCTCGTTCAGCGACAAGCCTGCCGACTCCCTGTACAAGTCGTGCGAGGCACCCGACGACGGCACCGCGGTGATCGCGATCACGCGCTCCACGTCGAGCTTCCCGACGATCCTCTCCCTGGACTCGTTCTCGATGCAGTCCCCGAAGGCGATGACGGCGGGTGACGCCAACAACGTCGTCGCAGCCGGCGAGGGATTCACGTACCCGGCATACAGCCAGGCCCCCGTGGGTATCGGCCCGTACAAGCTCGACAAGTACGACGAAGCCAACAAGACGGTCACCCTGGTCGCCAACGACATGTACTGGGGCGAGAAGCCGAAGACGGCCAAGCTCGTCTTCAAGATCATCCCCGACGAGAGCACCCGTCGCCAGGAGCTCGAGGCCGGGTCGATCGACGGCTA
>JBDSVV010000021.1:0-17096 GCA_039927035.1 Ornithinibacter sp.
CGCCGCGACACCGATGGTGAAGTCCCCAAGGCCGGAGATGAGCGAGACGAGGTCCTCGGCGTGGTCCAGTCCCTCTGGGTGCGCGGCCCACTCCCCCCGCACGTTGCCGGGCGGGTCCCCGCGCAGGGCAAGGATGTTGCGGATGCCGGATGCGGCATACGACCCGACCACCTGGCGCACCTGGCGCACCGAGGCGCCGACACACGTGAGGTGCGCGAGGGGGGTCAACGACGTCTCGTCGGCGATCCGACCGGTCACCCGCACCGTGCGGTCCTGGGTGGTGCCCCCTGCGCCGTAGGTCACCGACACGAATGCCGGGCGCACCCGTTCGAGCCTGCGGATCGCCAGCCAGAGGGCGGCCTCGGAGTCGTCGTCCTTGGGTGGGAAGAACTCGAAGCTGATCGACGGGGCCTCACGCGCCAGACGAGCGGGGATCGACGCGAGGAGGTGCGCGGGTCGCCCTCCTCCGCCGTGGTGTGCCATGGCGGTGAGGGTAGTCGAGCACCGACGCCGTAGGCTCCTCGCAGCCACGATCCGAGCCTTCGACAAGACCGCCCAGGGGGTGTCCGAGTGACCAGCCCTTTCGAGCTCGTCGACCTGCGTGCCCGCACCCAGACCTGCCTCGATGACGAGCTGACCACGCAGGCAGCCGTGCTCGCCGAGCTCGGCCCCGATGTCGACGAGCTCCTCGTCGCGATCGGGGCCCTGCTCCGCGGAGGCAAGCGGCTCCGGGCAGCCTTTCTCTACTGGGGATGCCGCGCGGCCGGCCGGCCGGACTCCGACGCGCTCGTCCGCCTGGCCAGCGCGATGGAGCTGTTCCAGGCCGCCGCCCTGATCCACGACGACGTGATGGACGACTCGGACACCCGTCGTGGGATGCCCGCAGCCCACCGGGCCTTCGCTGGAGCACACACAGCACGTGGCTGGGCTGGGGACCCCGACCGTTTCGGACTCGCGGGAGCCGTTCTCGCCGGCAACCTGTGCCTGACCTGGTCCGACCGGGTGTATGCCACGTGCGGGCTCCCCGACGTCGACGTCGCGCGTGGCCGCGCCGTCTTCGACCAGATGCGCACCCAGCTGATGGCCGGGCAGTTCCTCGACGTCGTGGAGTCGATGCGCCCGTGGGAGGGCCTGGACGACGCGGAGCGGGTGGAGCGCGCCGAGCGGGTGATCCGTTACAAGAGCGCGCAGTACAGCGTCGCTCACCCCCTGCTGATCGGCGCCACCGTCGGCGGGCTGGACCCCGTCGGCCGTGAAGCGCTCTGGCTCTACGGCCTGGCCGTGGGCCATGCCTTCCAGCTGCGCGACGACCTCCTGGGGGTCTTCGGGGACCCCGAGGAGACGGGAAAGCCCGCGGGCGACGACCTGCGGGAGGGCAAGCGCACCGTGCTCATCGCGCACACCCTCTCCGGCACCGACGTCGTGTCCAGGGCCAGGGTCGAGATGCTGCTCGGCAGGACCGACCTCGACCCGGGCCACGTGGAGGAGCTGCGCACCGTCATCAAGGCGTCCGGGGCGGTCGACGTGGTCGAGCAGGACATCGAACGGCTGACGGGATCGGCCCGTGGCGCGCTGGCGGCGGCGGGAACGATCGACGCCGGAGCGGCGGACGCGCTCACCACCCTGGTGGACCTCGCCACGGCACGCTCGGTCTAGCCGCCGCGGATCCGGGAGATCAGCAGCGAGAGCCTCCGCCGGCCACCGGGGGCGAGGGTCGCGGTCGACGCGTCGACCCGCACACGGAACGCAAGGCCGGGAAGCGGAAGCGAAGGGTGGTCTCGAGCACGTCGTCCGGTCCCGACGATCTGGGCGCGCTCCCCGCGGCTCAGGTCGGCCAGGGTCTGGGTGAGGATCCCCTCACCGGTCGAACTCGGTGCGACGAAGCGGTCGGCGAGTGCGGAGATGGCCAGGGACAGCCGGCCTCCTGCTGCGCTTCACGGGCTGCCGACCACGCGTGGTCCGGTGGCAGTCGACGACGACGATCTCGTTGCCAAGGTGAGGGCTGACCTCAGCGTCCCGACATGGTCACGACCCGACACGTCACACCCCGACGCGCACGGACGCGGCACCGCTCCTAGAAAGCGGTCTCCATCGCGCGGCGACGCACCTCGGTCTTGAAGCCCGCGCGGATCGCGTCCACCGGGGCCCCCGGCACAGGGAGGGTGCCGTCCGGGGTGTGCAACCACCGGATGATCTCCTCGTCCCTCATCCCCCCGTCGGCGAGCACCGTGAAGGTGCCCTTGAGCTCAGCGAGCGGGCCGTCCTCCCCGAGGAAGCCCTCGGGCACCGCGAGGACCCGGCGCTCCCCCACCCGCAGGGCGAGCAGCTCGCGATCGGCGAGGAGCTGACGGACCTCCGACAGCCGGATGCCGAACCGCTCGGCGATGTCGGGGACGCTCACCCAGGTGTCGACCAGGTCCTCGGTCTCGCGGTCCGGGCGGCTCGGCGTGTCACTCACGCAGCACAGGGTGCCACAGGCCGGGTCCTCGGCGCGTCTGGACCGCGGCGAAGCCCACTCGCGACGTGCGACACCGCACGCCCGAAGTTGGTACCGTGTGCCCCACACACGCCATCCGCCACACCTGCCACACGGTAAGGACGTCCATGGTCATCGCTGCCCCCCCAGCCGCCGCTCCGCTCCCCGCCTACGCCACGTCAGCGGTGGCCGCGAGCAACCCAGCGCCACACGGCTGGACCATTCACCGGGTCCGCGAGGGCGACACCCTCATCGGGATCGCCGCTCGATACCGGAGCACCGTGGCGGTCATCGCCACCCGCAACCACATCCGCAACACGGCCCACATCCTGGCGGGCAGCACGCTCAGCGTCCCACGGGCCACCGCGACGAAGGCGGCCAAGGCACCCACGGCGGCGCCGAAGCCGGCGTCGAGGACCCACGTGGTGCGCAACGGCGACACCCTGTACGGGATCGCCGCCACGTACCGCGTCAGCCTCGCGTCCCTCCTGAAGACGAACCGCCTCTCCACCCGGTCGTTCCTGCAGATCGGCCAGAAGGTCACGGTCCGCGACTCCCCCACACGCACTGCGGCCGCGAAATCAGCCGCCAAACCCGCGGTCAGGAAGCCAGCCGCCAAACCAGCAGCAAGAGCCACCGCGTACACCGTTCGCGCCGGTGACACCCTCGGCGGGATCGCCCGCGCCCACCGCACCACGGTCTCGGCGATCACCCGGGCCAACAGGCTCTCCTCCGGGTCGCTGATCCACCCGGGGCAACGGCTGAGCCTGCCCAAAAGCAAGACCCCCGCAGCCGCTGCACAGAAGACGAGGGCCGCGCCGGACACCTTCCTCGGGGTGACCTACCCCAAGGCGGTCGCTGGTGCCGCGGGGCGGAATCGGGAGACGCTGGCAAAGCGAAAGGTACCGAGCCGGGCGGAGACCAAGAACCTGATCATCGCCACCGCCCGGCGCCACGGGGTGGACCCCTCGCTGGCGCTGGCCATCGGGTGGATGGAGTCCGGGTGGAACCAGCGTGCCGTCTCCCCCGCCAACGCGGTCGGCGTCATGCAGGTGATCCCGGCAGGCGGTCAGTGGGCCTCCGACCTCGTCGGGCGCCGACTCGACCTGCTCGACACGCAGGACAACGTCACCGCGGGCGTCGTCATGCTGCGGGCCCTGGGCCGCTCGACCACCAGCACGGAGAATGCCGTGGGCGCCTACTACCAGGGCCTGACCTCGCTGCGTCAGCGGGGGATGTACACGGACACCCGCCGCTACGTCAGCACCGTCATGGCGCTCCGTTCCACCATGTGAGGACGAGCAGGCGATGACCGGGATGGGGACAGGCGCTACGTACACTCGTGCGGTGTCACCCACCGGCGACGCCCTCATCGGGCGCACACTCGACGGACGCTATCGCGTGCTCGAGCGCATCGCCGAGGGCGGGATGGCCCCCGTCTACCTCGCGCTGGACGAGCGTCTCGAGCGCGAGGTCGCCCTGAAGGTCATGCGCCAGCACCTCGTGCACGACGAGAGCTTCGTCACCCGCTTCCGTCGGGAGGCGCGGGCCGCGGCATCCCTGTCCCACCCCAACGTCGTCGGCGTCTACGACCAGGGGCGCGACGGTGACCACATCTTCCTCGCGATGGAGATGGTTCCCGGCCAGACGCTGCGCGAGGTGCTCCAGGCCGAGGGGCCCCTGTCGCCCCGTGCCGCTCTCGACATCCTCGAGCCCGTGCTCATGGCCCTCGCCGAGGCCCACCACGAGGGCCTGATCCACCGCGACGTCAAGCCCGAGAACGTCATCATCAAGGACAACGGAACCGTCAAGGTCGCGGACTTCGGGCTGGCGCGGGCCGTGTCGAGCCAAACCATGACGAGCTCGTCGGGTGTGCTCCTGGGCACCGTCGCCTACCTCTCCCCCGAGCAGGTCGAGCGCGGCGTGGCCGATGCCCGCTCGGATGTCTACGCAGCCGGGCTGATGCTCTTCGAGATGCTCACCGGCACCAAGGCGTTCACCGGTGAGACCGCCATCCACGTCGCCTACCAGCACGTGCACGGTGGGGTCCCGGCCCCATCCACCCGCGTCGAGGGCCTCCCGCCGGCGCTGGACACCCTGGTGGCCACGGCGACGGCGCGGGACCCGGACGACCGCCCCGCGGATGCCGGTGACTTCCTCGACCTTCTCCGGCAGTGCCGCGCGGCACTGCCCGTGGCCGCGCTCGACGCACGTCCGGAGGGAGAGGCTGCGGCGATGGCGGCGACCCTCCCCACCGCCACCACTGCCCTGCCCGTCGGAGCGGCCGTCGCACCGCGCGACGGTGACACCAGGTCGCTCGCCGTGTCCCCCCCGTTGCGCGGGGTGGTGCTCGACGCTCCCCCACGCCGCAGGAACTGGTGGCCGGCCGTTCTCATGTCGGCGCTGGTCGCCGCCATCACCGCGTGGTTCTTCATCCTCGGGCCGGGCGCGACCTCGACGATCCCCGCGCTGCAGGGCCAGCCACGGGAGCAGGCCGTCTCCGAGCTCCGGGCCGTCGACCTCGAGGCGGTGGTCAGCGAGGTCTTCGACGAGAACGCTCCCAAGGGTGAGATCATGTCGCTCGCCCCCGCAGCAGGCACCAACGTCAGGCGCGGCACCGAGGTCAGCCTTGTCGTGTCAAAGGGCCCGGAGCGGTATGCCGTGCCGAGTGTCGTCGGGACGACGCTGGCGGAGGCGAAGCTGCGCATCGCCGAGGCGAGCCTCGCCGTCGGCCCGGTGACGACGTCGTTCAGCGAGAAGGTGCCCGACGGTCAGCTGATCTCGACCAAGCCCAAGCAGGGCGGCGAGCTGAAGAAGGGTAGCGCGGTGGCCATGACGGTCAGCAAGGGCCGCAAGCCGATCACGGTGCCCAACGTGATCGGCCAGGCGTCCCAGGCAGCCGCCAAGCAGCTCACCGCTCTGGGACTGGGCGTCGACGCGACGGCACAGGCGAACAGCGACACCGTGGCGAAGGGGAATGTCATCAGTCAGAGCCCGGGCGAGGGGACCCTGTTCAAGGGTGACAAGGTCACCCTCGTGATCTCCAAGGGGCCGGTCCTGGTCGACGTGCCCAACGTCGTCGGCCAGCAGGTCGACCAGGCCCGCACGTCCCTCGAAGGCCTCGGTTTCACCGTCGAGGTGCGCAAGGCCCTGGGTGGGTTCTTCGGCACTGTCCGCCTCCAGGACCCCGCCGGCGGTCAGGCACCCAAGGGCAGCACCATCACCCTGACGATCGTCTGAGCGCCCGATGAGCACGCCCCCAGGAGGCGCTCCACCGGCCAGGTCACGCCCCGTCGACCACGCCCGGCTGGCCACGGCGCTCCTGGTCGGCGTCACGGCTGTCTGGGGCTCGACCTTCTTCCTGATCCACGACCTCGTCGCGACCCTGCCCCCGGCGGACTTCCTCACCGTGCGCTTTGGCATCGCGGCGGTGATCATGTTCGTGCTGTTCCGGCGCCAGACCTTGGCGCTGACGCGACGCGAGCTGAGGATCGGGGCGGTGCTCGGGGTCCTCTACGGACTGGCCCAGGTGCTCCAGACGATGGGCCTGCAGCACACTGACGCCTCGGTCTCAGGCTTCATCACCGGCACCTACGTCGTGCTGACCCCGGTGCTCGGCGCGGTGGTGCTGCGTGACCGGATCGGTCCGGTCACCTGGGTTGCGGTGGGCCTGACGACGCTGGGGTTGGCCGTGCTCTCCCTCGACGGCCTCTCCGTCGGCGTGGGCGAGGGGCTCACGCTGGCCTCGGCAGTGTTGTATGCCGCGCACATCGTCGCGCTGGGACGCTGGGCGACCCCGTCCGCTGCGGTCGGGCTGGCCACGGTGCAGGCCGCAGTGATCACCGTGGTCACGGGCGTGGCCGCCGTACCCGGTGGGCTCACCCTTCCGGCGACCGGCGGGCAGTGGGCGTCCTTGCTCTACATGGCGCTCGTCGCCGGTGCGCTGGCGCTGTGGGCCCAGACCTGGGCGCAGGCCCACCTCGCCGCGGCCCGAGCGGCGATCGTCATGGCCCTGGAGCCGGTGTTCGCGGCATTCTTCGCCGTCCTCCTCGGCGGGGAGTCGCTCACCCGGCGAATGCTTGTCGGGGGCGCGCTGGTCGTGGCCTCGATGTACCTCGTCGAGCTGCGCGGGGGGCCGCCTCGCGACCCCGACGTCACGGCGGCGGAGGACCCGCCGATCGAGGCGCTGCACCACTACGTCTGACATCCCTGCTCCGGGGCGCCCTCAGGGGTGGCGGCAGTTCGCGAGGTGGGCGATGCCGTCGGGAAACACCGGGAGCGGCTCGCCCGAGTCCTCGAACGGGCGCCACACGACCGGGAACACGCTGCCGTCGGACTCGATCAGCGGCGCTCCCGCTGGTTCTGGCTCAGGGTCGAGTCGCCCGGTGTGGACGAACACGACCTCATGTCCCGGTACGCCGTTGATGTCGAAGATGTTCTCGACCACCTCGAGGAAGGCCAGGTCCCGGATGTGCGCGCCGAGCTCCTCACGGACCTCCCGCCTTATCGCCTCCTCATGGGTCTCCCCGCTCTCCAGCCTCCCGCCGATGAGGCGGTGGTAGCCCCGAGGATGCTCTGCCGTCGGAGGCATCAGGCTCACCGCGTGCGTGAGTCGATCGCGGCTCGGCACGATGATCATCGCCTTGACATCGATTCCCGTGCTCGTCGGCTCCAGAACCGCCTCGAGGATGGCGGGCTTGGTCTCGAAGTGGAGGTGGACCTTCTCCTCAGCCACACCGGCGGTGCGCGCGATCGACCACACCGAGGTCGCGTCGTATCCCGCCTCCACGAAGAGGCTGTGGGCCGCAGCCACGATCCGTCGGCGTGTGCGCAGGGCAGCGGCATCGCCGTCGGGAGGGGTGCACGGGCAGCGAGCGCCGTCGCGTGGGGCGGAATCGGTCATGGATTCCTTCCGGCGATCTGTCGACACCAGTGACACCGTCACGTTCCTCTTCACTGCGGCGTCACCCTACCGCCGAGCTTCGCACCGCATCCCCTGCCGGGGGTGGTTGACTCCCGACATGCAGACTTCCCACATCCCTGCGACCACGCCGTCATGACGGGTGGCGTCCCGGCCGGGGTGCTGCTGGCCCACCTCCGGTTCGCAGTGGCCGCACCGGCACGGGGGTGGCGCGGGTGAGCGGGGTCCTGGACCAGATCCTCAGCGCACCGACGTGGGCCGTGCTCGCGGTGGTCGGCGTGCTGGTGTTCGTCGAGGACGCACTCTTCGTGGGCTTCGTCATCCCCGGGGAGACTGCGGCCCTGCTCGGCGGGGTCGCCGCCAGCATGGGCCACGTCCCGCTGGCTGCCGTGATCCTCGTGGTGGTCGGCGCAGCCATCCTCGGGGACAGCGTCGGATACGAGGTCGGTCGCCATCTCGGACCGCGCCTGCTCTCACTCAAGATCCTGGAACGGCGGCGCGCACGACTGGGCGACGCCCAGGACTTCCTGGCCCGCCGCGGTGGCACGGCAGTCTTCCTCGGGCGATGGGTCGCCTTCTTCCGCGCCGTCATGCCTGCCCTGGCCGGGACCGCCCGAATGCCCTACCCCACGTTCTTGGCCTTCAACGCCGCCGGAGGCGTCCTGTGGGGCAGCGTCGTCGTCACCGCCGGCTACCTGGCAGGCAGCTCGTACAAACAGGTCGAAGCGACCCTCGGACGGGGGATCGCCCTGGTCCTCGCGGGGATCGTGCTCTGCGGTGTGCTGGTGTGGCAGGTCCGCCGGCGCCGCCACCGCAGCGTCGAGTCCCAGCAGGAGACACCCGACTGAGCACGCACGACAGGGCGAGGTTCAGCTGTCCGCGAGGCACCGCACGGCCCATGGCCGCACCTCCAGGCGGGCGTCCCCGATGGGCTGGCCGCACACCTCGCAGGTGCCGTAGGTGCCGTCCTTCGTCTTCGCGAGCGCCACCCGCACCTGCGCCAGGGTGGCCAGCAGCCCTTCCTGGACCGTCACCGAGGTCAGCCGGTCGACGGCCAGTGAGGTGCCCTCCCCGATGCGCTTGCCGAACGAGATCGAGCCCGCGTCGCCGATCGGCCTCGTGACCACGGCGAGCTCGTCGATCAGGGACTGCTCCTTCTCGCGCAGCACGTCAGCGGCAGCTGTGGTGTCCATCGACCGACCATAGACGTCACCCGGGATCAGTCTGCACCCAGGACGGCGCGTGCCGCGGCGATGGCCGCGTCGGTTCCCTCGTCATCGACGTCGAGGTGCCAGACGGCACGTACGGCAGCCGGCCCGACGGCATACGTCCGGATGCCGTGGCTGAGGAACCCGACGACGACCTCCGCTGCCGACCGTCCCACGACCGAGACGTCGAGGATCACGATGTTGGTCTGCACCGCGGCCGGGTCGACCACCCCCGGGGCGGCGTCGGCGCACGCCACCGCGAAGCGGTGCGCTCGAGCATGGTCCTCGGCAAGGCGCTCGAGGTGGTGTTCGAGCGCATACAGGCCTGCTGCCGCGAGGATACCGACCTGACGCATGCCCGCGCCGTAGCGCTTGCGCCACACCCGCGCCTCGGCCATCCGCGCCGAGGACCCGACGAGCACGGACCCGACAGGCGCTCCGAGCCCCTTGGAGAGGCAGAGGCTCACCGTGTCGAACTGCTCGCCGTATGCCGTGAGCGGGACCCCGCTGGCGACGTGGGCGTTCCAGAGCCGGGCACCGTCGAGGTGCATCGCGACCCCAAGGGGCAGCGTGGCATCGCGCACGGTGCGGATCGCCTCGATCGGCTGCACGGTGCCGCCGCCGAAGTTGTGGGTGTTCTCGACCACCACGAGGGCGGTCTCGACCTGGTAGGGGCCGACCCCGGTGGTGACGAGCGAGAGCGGGCCCGCCGGGTCGAGAAGTCCGCGCTCGCTCGGCCAGGAACGACTCGTGATCCCGGAGAAGGCTGCGGCAGCGCCGAGCTCGGCGCGCAACACGTGCGCCAAGGAGTCAGCGATGAGCTCCTGCCCGGGCCCTGCGTGCAGGCGCAGCCCGAGCTGGTTGGCCATCGAGCCGGTGGGCGCGAACAACCCTGCCTCGTGGCCGAGCAGGCCCGCGACGCGTTCCTCGAGCAGTGTGACGGTGGGGTCCTCGCCGAAGACGTCGTCCCCGACCTCAGCGCCGACCATCGCCTCGCGCATGGCGCGGGTCGGCCGGGTGAGGGTGTCGGACAGGAGGTCCGCGGCATACCCGCTCATCCGTGGCCTCAGTCCTGGTTGAGCATCTCGGCGACGAGGAACGCCAGCTCGAGGCTCTGCTGGTGGTTCAGCCGTGGGTCGCACACCGATTCGTAGCGCTGGCTGAGGTCGGCGTCGAGGATCTTCTCCGACCCGCCGATGCACTCGGTGACGTCGTTGCCGGTCAGCTCGACGTGGATGCCGCCGGGCACCGTGCCCAGCGACTGGTGCACCTCGAAGAAGCCTCGCACCTCGTCGACGACGTCGTCGAAGTCACGGGTCTTGTAGCCCGAGGCAGACTCGAAGGTGTTGCCGTGCATCGGGTCACACACCCACGAGATCGTGGCACCGGAGGCCGTGACCTTCTCGACGATGTGCGGCAGCGCCTCTCGGATCTTGCCCGCACCCATCCGGGTGATGAAGGTGAGTCGGCCCGGCTCGCGGTCGGGGTCGACCCGGTCGATGATGCGCAGCAGGTCGTCAGTGTCAGCGCTCGCAGAAACTTTGATGCCCACCGGGTTTCGCACGGTTGAGACGAAGTCGATGTGGGCGCCCTCGAGGTCACGGGTGCGCTCCCCCACCCAGATGAAGTGGCCAGAGGTGTCGTAGAGGTCGCCGGTGCGGGAGTCGACCCGGGTCATCGGCCGTTCGTAGTCGAGCACCAGGGCCTCGTGCGCCGCGAAGAACTCGGTGCTGCGCATGGCCTCGAAGTCTGCACCGCAGGCGTTCATGAACTTCATCGCCTTGTCGATGTCCTTGGCGAGGCGCTCGTAGCGCACGTTCGCGGCATTCGCGACGAAGCCCTTGTTCCAGTCGTGCACGTGACGCAGGTCGGCGAAACCGCCTGTCGTGAAAGCGCGCACAAGGTTCAGGGTGGCGGTGCTCGCGTGGTAGGCGCGCACCAGACGATGTGGGTCAGGGGTGCGTGCCTGGAGGGTGAACTCGAAGTCGTTGACGATGTCACCGCGGAAGGCCGGGAGGGTGACCCCGTCACGGGTCTCGGTGCCGCTGCTGCGGGGCTTGGCGTACTGCCCCGCCATGCGGCCGACCTTGACCACCGGCACTGAGGCGCCATAGGTCAGGACGGCGGTCATCTGAAGGATGGTCTTGACCCGGTCCCGGATGTTGTCCGCGGTGGCCGCCACGAAGGTCTCGGCGCAGTCCCCGCCCTGCAGGACGAACGCCTCGCCCCGGGCGACAGCTGCCATCCGGTCCTTGAGCACGTCGCACTCCCCCGCGAACACCAGGGGCGGATAGCTCGCGAGGGTCGCCACTGCCTCGTCGAGCGCCGCGCGGTCGGGCCAGACCGGCTGCTGGGCAGCGGGCAGGTCGGCGCCGGCGGCGAGCCGCTGGAGGGGGTCGAGGTCGATGGGCGTGCTCACGGGCCAAGGATAGGTGCCGCTCGTGTGAGTCGCCGACGGGCCCGTATGCCGGTCAGCGTCGAGACGCTGCCACGACTGCACGGTCCGGGGCACCCATCCACGATCGTCTCTGCTGGGCAGGGGTGCGCACTGCGGCGATGGTTGTCTTCTGGATCGCAGCGTTGCGACCGGAAGGCGCCGAGCAGGGCCGGGTGCGAGAGATCCGTTTGGTCCGCCTCGACAAGCTGCGGCCAGCGCTCGTCCTGACCCGGCAGGCCGCTCGGGGTGCGATGACCGAGGTGACAGTTGCCCCGATCACCAGCACGATCAAGGGGTCCAGCGAGGTCCTGGTGGGGCCCGACACGGGCTGGACCATGACTGCGCGGCATCCCTGGACAACGTCCTCACCGTCCTTGTGGGCACACTCGGACGCACCGTAGGCCATCTCAGCGACAAGCAGGAAACCCGGCTGGCGCGTGCCGTGGTGGTGGCCTATGACCTCGAGGTAGCACTGCTCGGATAGCACAGGAACGCGCGACTGGCGGCGGTGAGTGCGTCCGGCCGCGCTCCGGGACAAGGTGCCTCGGATGACCGCATGACGGGTCTTCCAAGCACAGTGGATTCCTAGGGGTGCGTACTGACTTCAGCGATGACGGCGCGTGGGAGACGGCAAGAGCGTGCGCCCCGAACGACGACGGTTTCGGGCCTGCGTTCAGGGCGTCGCCGATGCCCGCTTCCCGGAGGCGACGCGGGAGGGCGCCCGGCGGGCCGCCAGTCTGGGCGTCAGTCGTCAGGTTCGATGAGCGTGCGGGTCCGCCGCGTCTCTCGCGCGGATCAGTGGCAACGAGTTGACGACGGGGCTGCTTCCCAGGGAAGGCTGTCACCTCATGCGACTGAAGGTCGCAGTACGCAAGTCCGCGGGCTTTGAGGTAGGCGACGAGGAAGTGTTGTCTGCCGCTCTGGACATCGCACGCCGACGAGCTCGCTGAAGGATGGATCAGCCAACGGGGAGACGCACCTCGACCGCCCACCCACCCACACCAGTTTTCCCTGCGCTGAACTGCCCTCCGAGCGTCTGGATGCGCTCGCGCAGGCCGACGAGGCCGCTCCCGGTGCCGGCGAGGCTCGCGCCGATCTGGGCGGCGTGGTCGTTCTCGACTCGCACGGCGAGACCTCGATCGGCCGAGGCCTCATCAACGCTGATCACGATGCGAACGTCCGCCCCCGGCGCATACCTGAGCGCGTTGGTGAGGCTTTCCTGCACGACGCGGAACGCCAAGTGAGCGACCGGCTGGGGGACGCGGTCTCGGTCACCCTCGAAGCGGCAGGTGACGTTCAGCCCGCTGCGGCCCGCGCGGGTGACCACCTCGTCGACGAGCGAGAGGTCGGGACCTCCCCCCGCGTCCCTCGTGCTGCCACCGAGGAGCTCGATGAGCCGCTCAAGGTCCTTCGTGCCTTGCCGCGCGGACTCCGAGATGGCCGCGAACGCCTCCCTGGCACGTACGGGGTCGGCATCGACGAGTCGCTGCCCTGCGGCCGCCTGGATCACCATCACGCTGATCGCGTGACCCACGATGTCATGCAGCTCACTGGCGATCCGCGCTCGCTCGTGGCGAAGGGCGATCTCGGCGAAGAGCTCTCGCTCGTCCTCGATCTCCTGCGCGCGCAGAGCCAGATCGTCTGCGGTCTCCTTGCGGAGCCGCAGGACGGTTCCAGCGGCGTACGTCGGCACGGTGAACATGAGCGCAGCCACCCAGCTGTTCACCTCGGCCAGGTAGTAGAGCGGCACCAGATAGACGAGGCCACACACGGCCACGCCCCAGGCAGGGCGTCCCGACCAGCCGAGCGCGAGCACCGCGAAGCTGGCCGAGTAGAGCGCCACCCCCGTGTCGGGGAACCAGCCGCCGCCGAGGGCAAGAGCCGCCAGGAACAGACCGAGCGCCGCCACCGAGGAGGCGCGCGGGCTGCTGCGCCACCACATGAGCGCAAGTCCGCCGCCCAGGACCAGCGCGGTGAACAGGTTGCCGCGGAGCGTGGTGGGCCAGCCGTGCAACGCGGTCGGTAGCGCCACCAAGAGGAGGACCCCCAAGGCGATGCCGACCCGCTCGATTCGAGGCATTGGGGTCGCTGCTATCCCAGCACGGGGAGCTGAGCCACGGCGCTCGCACGGCCCCGGCTCACCTTCACGTCCAGCGAGCCGCCGAGGAGCCTGGCGCGCTCCTTGGCTCGGGTCACTGCGGCCTTGATGTCGGCAGACCTGTCGACCGGCCCGTTGATGCGGATCTCGAGGGCGTCGTCATCGAAGCGAACGTCGACCTCGATTCGGGAGTCTGCCTGGTCCGCCAAGACGTTCACCAGATGCTCGACGATGCGGTACGCCGAGAGCTCGACCGTCGCGGTCAGCGAGCGCGGGTCGCCGGCAACGGTAAGTCGCGAGTCCGCCCTGGTGTGCAGGGCCAACAACGCGTCGAGGTGCGCGACACTGGGCGCCGGAGCCAGAGCGACGTCCCCACCTCTCAGGAGGCCCACGATCTCGCGCATGCCGTCCAGGGTCGCGCGGCTGTCGCTCTCGATCGTCTCGAGGAGTGCCTTGGCGCTGGCGGGGTCGAGATCCTTGCCCGACTCGGCAGCGGTCGTAAGTTGGCCGAGTCGCTCCTGCAGAAGCCCGTCGAGCTGGTGTGAGAGCCGGACGCCGTCGCTCGCGACCTCCAGTGCGACCCGCTTGTCGCGCAGTTGCTGGAGCTGAACCGTGCTGGCTCTGAGCTCCGTGCTCATGGCCGTGCGGTTGCGGACCGCGCGGCCGATCCCGAAGACGATCAGCACGATCGGGAGCGCGAGTACGACTGGTTCGAAGCCCGTGGTGGAGTCGACCACGAGAAGCGCGGCCGTGAGCAGCGTGGTCAGGCCGAGTGTGATCCAGGCCTGCTTGCGCTCCAGGGCGAGCGCGCCGAGGTAGGCGAGGAGGAACGCCAAGGGCAGTCCTGCCCCACACCTGGTCACCCAGCCGAAGAGCAGGTCGTGGAGCACTATCGCCGCCACTGCTATCCCTGTCACGGCGATCAGGTTGCGCCGCCACCACAGCACCGGAACCGTCGAGAGCGCGAAGACCGGGACCATGGCCCACGAGTGGGACGTCACCTGGTGGACCATGGCGCCACTGGCGATAGCTGATTCGATATTCGAGTCCTGGAGCAGGACGTTCTCCATCATCAGCCAGATGCCCAGCGCGGTGAGGGCTCCCGCGAGGAACCAGTCGACGGGGCGGATCCCCCGAAAGACCCCGCTGAAGCCCTCACTCATCGCTCGACCCCTCACGCGTTGACGTACTCGACGTCCAGCGTAGGCGCTGCAGCGTTCTCGGCACGAGACTGGACGAAGCACCCGATGCCGTAGAGAACGGCGGCGATCGGCAGCGACAGCACAAGAGCGCCCATACCTCCGGTCGAGGAGTCCTTCATGAGGGTGACGATCTGGAGGGCGAGGATCCCGACCAGACCGATGAGGTGGTTCTGCTTGGTCCCGGCAAAGCGGGCCACGGCGTATGCCATCGCGATCGACAGGGGCAGCGCGAACCCGCACCGAGTGACCCACCCGAACGCCGGGACGCTGGCTGCGACGACCACGAACGAAACGCCGATCGCGGCCAGGATGTTGCGCCGCCGCCACAGGATCGGCAGTGCCGCGATCATGAAGACCGGGATCATGAGTGCTGACTGCGAGTCGAGGGGGTGCGCGAGGTCGGCATAGGCCCCTATGTTGACGTTCTCGTACCCGATCAGCGCGGCCAAGGCGACCATGACGGCAGTCAGCACGTAGTCGAGGGGCCGGACGCCCTTGAGGATGTCCATCTCTGCTTCCTTTCACACCGGCGTCTGGTTGACCCCGCTGGCACGACGCTCCCAACCCAACGCTGTAGTCGGCGTCGGCACGAAGGATGATCTTCACGCCGCGCGTCGTCCTCAAGGAGGACTCCCCGCGGACCTGAGGTCGGCACAATGAGCGGGTGATCAGAGTCCTCATCGCCGATGACCAAGAGCTCGTGCGCACCGGCTTCAGGGTGATCTTGGAGGCCGAGGGTGACATCGAGGTCGTCGCCGAGGCCGAGAACGGGCACGAGGCGATCCGTCAGTCGGCGCTGGTGAAGCCCCGGGTCGTGCTGATGGACATCCGAATGCCGGAACTCGACGGTCTGGCCGCGACCGAACAGATCTTGCGGCAGCAGGACCCGCCGACGATTGTCGTGCTCACGACCTTCGACCAGAACGAGTACATCTACCGCGCACTCCGCGCCGGAGCAGCGGGCTTCCTGCTCAAGGACGCGCCCTCGTCCCGCCTCATCGCCGCGGTGCGCGCTGCGGCCACTGGCGACTCGCTCATCGAGCCCTCCATCACCCAGCGACTGGTGGAGCGGTTCGCCGAGCCGGTGGCCGCTCCCGGCATCCCCGCACAGCTCGCGCAGCTCACTGAGCGCGAACTCGACGTACTCCGCCTGATCACCCGCGGTCTGTCCAATGCGGAGATCGCTGCGGAGATGGTGGTCGCCGAGACGACCGTGAAGACACACGTGGCGCGCATCCTCAGCAAGCTAGGCGTACGCGACCGCGTCCAGGCAGTCGTGGTCGCGTACGAGACCGGCTTCGTCGGCCGCAGCGGTGCCTGATCACGGTCTTCGAGTCAAGGCTCTTGCGAGTACCACGGCCCAACCTGCGGGAAGGGTGCGCGCCCACCAATGGTCACGCATGGACGAGACTCGCCGCTGCAGCACGTCCGGCTCCTCGAGGATCGGTGGTTCACCCGATGTCCGGCCGGACTCGGTTCAGGTGATCGGGCGGGACGCTCTCCTCGCGGCTGACCACCAGCTCCGTCGGTGTGGCTCACCTTCGGCTCGCGTCCCGTCGGTCACCGTGACGAGGCGTGGCTCAGGAAGGGATCGCCCTGCTCGGAGTAGCACTGCCCACCTCGTCGTCCACACCGGAACGAGTACAGGCGGGAGCAGCACCATGGGACCCGCCCCGGACAGCGACGCAGCAGACCCTCCGGACGCGCCCGACGTGGTCATCGTCCCGGCCCACGGTCGGGTCACTGTCCGCGTGCCGGTCCGAGACCTCGCGGACGCACCGTCTACCCCTGCCACGTCCTGGCCCACGAGAACCACGAGGACCTCAAGAAGATGGGCGTCATCGAGGCGCGCTGACCCACGTGCCGCGCGTCCGCCACGTCCTGACGCACAGGCCTTCATCGAATCTCCACCGAACGTCCGGCTCACGCTTCACGGACAAGGAGGACTGTGGAGAGTGGGACAGGTCGGCGACGCCGACCGCCCGACCGGGTCGAGGCAGCGTCCCGAGAACGGAGACCAAGATGATGGGCTGGGGCACCGGATGGGGCATGGGGGGCTGGGCCCTCATGGGCCTGGCCATGGTGATCTTCTGGGGCGCGGTGGCCTACGGGCTCGTCGTCCTGCTGCGACCCTCGAGCCGGGCGAGCGGGGGCGGAGCGCCCAGCATCGCCGCACGCATGCCTGAGAAGTCGAGCGCACTCCGCACCCTCGACGAGCGGTTCGCCCGCGGTGATATGACTGAGGAGGAGTACCGGCAGCGACGAGACCTGCTGAAGGGGTCCTGACGTGGGTGACCGGCGGCACAGCTGGTCACTCGTGGCCTCTGCCCTTGGCGTGACCGGTTGGTGGTGGCTGCGTCACCACCGTTCGGCCGCAGTGCGGGTCTGGGCGGCGGGAGCCGGTGACGTCCTGCGTGCCGGACCCTTGCAGGTCCGGGTCTTCGGCACTGGAGAGAGCGTCATCCTGCTTCTGCACGGGATCATCGCATCCGGCGACAGCTTCGGCGCCGGCTACGACGACCTCGGCCGATCTGCCCACGTCGTCGTCCCCGATCTGCTCGGCTTCGGCGGATCGATGGACACCGCCGGGCCGTTCGACGGGGCAGCACACGTGGCCGCGCTCGACGCCGCACTCGCCCAACTCGATCTGGACCAGCAGCCCACCACGGTGCTCGGACACTCCATGGGTGGTGTGCTCGCGATCCGGTGGGCAGCGGCCAACCCCGATCGGACCAAGGCCGTCGTCACGGTCGG
>JBDSVV010000022.1:0-3838 GCA_039927035.1 Ornithinibacter sp.
CTCACCGAAGTGGAAGACGCTCGCCGCCAGCACGGCGTCCGCGCCTGCGCGCACGGCCGGGGCGAAGTGCGCCAGGGCACCCGCCCCGCCGCTGGCGATGACGGGCACGGACACCGCAGCGCGCACCAGCGCGATGAGCTCCAGGTCGAACCCGTCCCTGGTGCCGTCGGAGTCCATCGAGTTCAGCAGGATCTCCCCGGCCCCGAGCGCCTCGGCCCGGGCGCACCACTGCACCGCATCGACGCCCGTGCGGGTGCGACCGCCGTGCGTCGTCACCTCGAACCCCCCACTCGGCACACCAGCCGCGTCGCGCCGGCGGCGCACGTCGGCTGACAGCACCAGCACCTGCGCGCCGAAGCGGTCAGCCGTCTCGGCGATCAGTTCCGGTCGCTCGAGGGCCGCCGTGTTGACGCCCACCTTGTCTGCCCCGGCGCGAAGCAGCCGGTCGACGTCCTCGACGGTGCGCACCCCGCCGCCGACCGTGAGGGGGATGAAGACCGCCTCGGCGGTGCGGGACACCACGTCGTACATCGTGGCCCGGTGACCGCTGCTCGCGGTGACGTCGAGGAAGGTCAGCTCGTCGGCCCCCTGCTCGCCGTAGCGGCGAGCCAGCTCCACCGGGTCACCGGCGTCGCGCAGGTTCTCGAAGTTGACCCCCTTGACCACCCGGCCTGCGTCGACGTCCAGACACGGGATCACGCGAACGGCCACAGGCATGCACCCAACATACCGAGCGCTAGGGTCACGGCATGGCGCACCCGGGCGGCGAGCAGGCCGATCCCGCGCACGCCGCTGCCGTGCTCGCCGCGGCCCGGTCGGCGCAGTCGGCTTGCGGCAGTGTCGTCGTGGTGTCGATCGACGGGCGCAGCGGCGCAGGAAAGTCCGTGCTCGCGGCTGCCGTCGGGTCTGCGTTGGGCTGCCCGGTGGTGCACGTCGATGACCTCTGTCCCGGCTGGGACGGGCTGGCCGATGCTGTCACCCTCCTCACCGAGCAGGTCCTGGAGCCGCTCTCGCAGGGTAGGCCCGCGGCATACCGGCGATGGGACTGGATGCGTGACCGAGCGGGACGCGCCGTGAGCGTCGAGCCCACCGCCCACCTCGTCGTGGAGGGGTGTGGTGCACTCGTGCCGCCCGCCGAGGCCTACGCCGCGGTGCGGGTCTGGGTGCAGGCACCCGAGGCGCTGCGCAAGGTGCGGGCCCTCGCCCGCGACGGCGCCGTCTATGTGCCCAACTGGGATCGCTGGGCCGCCCAGGAGGAAAGCCTGTATGCGGCACGCTGCCCTCGCGACCACGCCGACCTCGTCCTCTCGGTCGGCCCGACGTGACGTCTGAGAGCCTTCGGGCGGATCTGTCCCGGCGGGTCAGGCGGTTGCGTGACCGGGCCCCCCTCATCCTGCAGATCGGCGTCGCGGTGCTGCTCACCTGGGTCATCGCGCGCGACGTGCTGGGGCACGCCACCCCGTTCTTCGCCCCGGTCACGGCCATCATCGGGCTGGGTCTCACCTACGGCCAACGACCCCGCCGGATCGTCGAGGTCACCGTCGGCGTCGCCGTGGGCGTGCTCATCGGCGACGTCGTCGTGCGGGTGCTCGGTGCCGGCCCCCTCCAGATGGCCTTCGTCGTCGTGGTCGCGATGTCCGTGGCGGTACTGATCTCCTCGGGCGGCCTGATCGTCATCCAGGCCGGCGTGCAGTCGATCTTCATCGTCGCACTCGTCGCCACCGAGAGTGCGGCGGTCTCCCGCTGGCTCGACGCCGTCGTGGGCGGCGCCGTGGCGCTGACCATAGGGGCACTCGCGCCCACCAGCCCGATCCGGCGGCCCCGCGGGGAGGCCACCCGGGTCGTTCGCGCCGTCGTCGCCACCCTGCGCGACGTCGTGGACGCGCTTCACACCCAGGACGGCGCCATCGCCGCGAGAGCCCTGGACCGGGCGCGCGCGATCGAGGACCAACTGGGCGACCTGCGCACCGCCGCCGCCGAGGGCCTGGCCGTGGTCCGCCAGTCCCCCCTCAAGCGCGGTCACCTGGCCGCGGCCGATGCGGCATCCAACCTGGTCATCCCCCTGGACCTGTGTGTGCGCAACCTCCGCGTGCTCGTCCGGCGGGCGTCGGTCGCGGTGTCCCGCGGTGAGGTGGTGCCCGAGCGCTACATCGACCTCGTCGGAGCCCTCGCCGACGCAGGGGAGGACCTCGCGAGGGTGCTCGACGAGCACACCTACCCCTCGGCCGGACGGCAGGTGCTCCTTCGGGTGGCGGGGCGGTCGGCACGGGCGGACCGCAACGCCGGCCTCTCGGCCGAGGTCATCCGCGGACAGGTGCGCTCGATGGTCGTCAACCTCCTCGTCCTGGCCGGGCTCGAGGAGGACGAGGCGATCTCGCTGGTGCCCGAGACCTACCTCCCCTGACCGGGTTGGCATACTCGCGCGGGTGACGACAGAGCCTGCGCCCCGGGAACACGCCGCGCCGCCGTGGCTGGCCGTCGCCGCCATCGTGCTTGTCGCGACCAACTTGCGCACCCTGATGGCCAGCCTCCCTCCGCTGGCCGAGACGATCCGCGCCGACCTGGGCATCTCGAGCGCCTGGCTGGGCGTGCTCACGACGCTGCCCGTGCTGTGCATGGGTCTGCTGGCGCCGGTGGCCAACCAGCTCGCGCGACGGGTCGGGTCCACCGTGGCCGTGGGCGCCGGCATCGTCCTCGTCCTCTCGGGGCTGGTGGTCCGCGGTCTCGGCGGTGGCCAGGTGTGGTCGCTGTATGCCGGGACCCTGGTCGCGGGGACGGGCATCGCCCTGGCCGGCACGCTGCTGCCCGGGGTCGTGAAAGCCGTCTTCCCGGCCCACCGGTCCGGGCTGGGCACCGGTCTCACGATGCTCGCGATGATGGGCACGGCCGCCGTCGCCTCTGCGGCAGCGGTGCCCCTGTCCACACTCTTCGGTGACTGGTCCGCGTCGCTGCTGTCCTGGGTACCGCTGGCGGGCGTGGCGGTGCTCGTCTGGGCGGCAGCGCGGCGCACGCTCTCTGCGCACTCGCCGACCCGGGTCGGCGCGGATGACGTCGCCCACCACCTGCCGTGGCGCAGCACCACTGCCTGGCTCCTCGCGGCATACCTGACCTGCCAGTCCTGGCAGTTCTACTCCTCGCTCGCGTGGCTCGCCCCGACCTATGAGTCCCACGGGTTCAGCGCGCGTGACGCCGGGCTGATCATGGCGGTCTTCACCGGGGTCCAGCTCGTGTCCGGGCTCGTCTCCCCCGCCCTGCTGGACCACGTGTCCGACCCGCGAGTGCTCATCCTCGCGGCAGCCGCGGTCGGAACCGCGGGGCTGCTCGGCGTCTGGCTTGCGCCCGAGGCGGCGCCGTGGGTCTGGGCGTTCCTGCTCGGCGCTGGTCAGGGCGGCTGCTTCTCCCTCGGCCTCGGACTCCTCGTGCGTCTGACCGTGACCCCCCGGGACAGCGCCCGCCTCACGGCGATGGCCTTTCTCGTGAGCTACTCGATCGCCTCCCTCGGTCCCACGACGATGGGAGTCGTGGCTGACGTCACGGGTTCCTACGGCTCGATCTTCGCCCTGCTCGCGGCAGTGTCGGTTCCCCTGGTCCTCGTCGGGATGCGGCTCAGGCCGGGTCTGGACCCGGTCGGGGAGGTGGATGCCGTTCGCACGAGCTGAGTTCGCCGCTCCCCCGGCGGCCAGACGGACGTCGAAGGGCCACCGATGCGGCGCCTAGATGAGTGATTCCCGGCTGTTGCGGGTGTTACCGGTGTGGTTGGTGGTGTAACGGGGCGAGGGTGCCCAAACTCGGCGTTGTACCCCAACGTCGAGCAGGAGGCTCACCGTGGACGCCGATC
>JBDSVV010000023.1:0-2527 GCA_039927035.1 Ornithinibacter sp.
CCAGCACCATGGGGGCAGGGGCTGCTGTCAGCAACTCACCTGTTCCAGACGTACGCCGCAAGCGCGGCCGCCCTCGCGATCCCGAGGCAGACGGCCGTATTCTCGCCGCGGCCTCTTCGCTGATCCTCCTTCGTGGCTTCGACAGCATGACCGTCGACGAGGTGGCCTCCAACGCAGGCGTGGGCAAGGCCACCGTCTACCGACGCTGGTCCCGCAAGGAGGACCTCGCGGTTGCTGCGATGGAGCAGCTCTACCGCGACGAGATGCCGACTCCGGACACCGGCTCCATCCGCGGCGACCTGCGCGCGATGTATGCCTCGGTGCTCCAGTTCGCCAACTCGGCAACCGGCACCGACTACCTGCGCACGAGCATCAAGGAGTCGATGCGCGACGATCGCATCGCCACGCTCTACCGCCAGGCGAGCATCCGCGCCGAGCAGAACGCCCTGGCTGTCTTCGAGCGGGGAATCGCTCGCGGCGAGATCCGCCCCGACATCCCCATGTCCACCCTGGTGCAGCTGCTCGGCGGCATCGTCACGTTGCGCGCCGTGATCGAGCAGGACATGCCTGGCGCCAGCGAGGTCGACGACCTGGTCGAGGTCGTCCTTAGGGGCATCTGCGTCTAGCCCGCCGCAGATCTCGCTTGTAAATCGGCTACATCGGGCCGTCGCGCCCGAGGAGGGCGTCAACGAAGATCTCCGGGTCGAAGGGCGCGAGGTCGTCGGCACCTTCTCCTACTCCCACCAGCTTGACCGGGACCCCGAGCTCTCGCTGAACGGCCACCACGATGCCACCCTTCGCGGACCCGTCGAGCTTGGTCAAGACGATGCCCGTCACGTCCACCACGTCACGGAACACCCGCGCCTGGACGAGTCCGTTCTGACCGGTGGTGGCATCAAGCACCAGCAGTACTTCGGAGACGGGCGCCTGCTTCTCCACGACCCGCTTGACCTTGCCGAGCTCGTCCATCAGCCCTGCCTTGTTCTGCAGGCGGCCGGCGGTGTCGATGAGGACCACATCGATGCCGCGCTCGACGCCGGTGCGAACGGACTCAAAGGCCACGCTTGCCGGGTCGCTCCCCTCGGATCCGGTGACGACATCGACACCGACCCGCTCTCCCCAGGTGCTCAGCTGCTCGGTGGCGGCCGCACGGAACGTGTCCGCAGCACCGAGCACCACCGACTTCTCCTCGGCCACCAGAACCCGCGCGAGCTTGCCCACCGAGGTGGTCTTGCCGGCGCCGTTGACCCCGACCACCAGCACCACTGCCGGCTTGCCGTCGGCCGGAGTCGTGGCCAGCGTCCGGTCCATGGTCGGGTCGATCAGGGCGAGGAGCTCCTCGCGGAGCACGTTCGCCGCATCGGAGGCACTCACGCCCTCGACGCGCATCCGCGTGCGCAGTCGACCGACCAGCTCCTGGGTCGGCACCACGCCCACGTCCGCAGTGATCAGCGTGTCCTCGATCTCCTCCCAGGTGTCCTCGTCGAGCCGGTCGCGCGACAGGAGCGCCAACAGTCCCCGACCCAGACCGCTCTGGGAACGCGAGAGTCGCTGGCGCAGGCGCACCAGCCGGCCCGCCGTACCCTCGGGCCGCTCGAGCGTGGCCACCGGGGCCTCGGACTCCACCGGCGCCTCGGGGGGACGCTCCTGGGTGATCGTGCCAGTCGGCGGCGTCGGAGGAAGGTGCCGTCCTGGGGGCTGCTTGCGTCCGTTGACAAGGGCGACGAGGCCGATGACCAGGCCGATCACGAGGATCGCCACGGCAAGGATGATGAAGATCAGGATGGAGGTCATGGTCTGATCCAATCAAACCGGAGGTTCGCTGCGCTCAACGGCGGGACTCTGGCCCGACACGCACAGGTGTCCGGCGGGCGGCGGCCAAGTCCTGCTGCTCGAGGTCGAGCGTCGGCAGCGAGGCGACCCCTCGCTGCATCGCTCGCCCGACACCGGGGGCAAGCGGGGTGTCCTCACCGCGGTAGGGGTAGGCGGCATAGACGATGACCGCGGCGGAGAGTAGGAGGGCAAGCAACAACATGATCACGATGGGTCCCATGGGGCTCCTTCGTCGGGGAAGGTCGAGCAAGAAGGTTGCGCCTCTAGTCTCTCGCGCCCTCGACGCCTGACCGACGCCCGGGCGCTCGCGGTGTGGTCAGTCTCTCAACAGTGGTACGACGGCCGCGCGAATCTGCTCTGGAAGCGGACTGACCCGCCTGCCGGAGCCGGGGCCGCTGCTGTTGTCGACGTAGACGTGAACGAAACGCCCCTCGGCGGCAGCCTGCGCACCCTCACCCTCCGGGTCGCCCTGGAACAGGCCGATGCGATAGATCACCGACGAGGTCCCGACCTTGTCCACGACCATGCCCATGTCCACAGGCGCCGGGTAGCCCATCTCCTTGAAATAACGGCACCCGACCTCCGCGACGACGCCGATCGCCGGCAGCGAGCGGATGTCGACCCCGGTCGCCTCGGCGAGGTGGGCGTTGACGGCGGTGTCGATCAGCTCGAAGTAGCGCGCGTTGTTCATGTG